>CAKZIH010000326.1 GCA_936931335.1 uncultured Nostocoides sp.
ATGCCGATCAGCTCGGCGTCCTTGAACTTCACCCCGGGGCTGGCCTGCTTCCGGTCGTCGAGGAGCACCTCGAGCCCGGCCGCCTCCAGCTCGCGGGTGAGCTGCTCGGCATACTCGAAGACCGCCGGGTCCTTGCCGGTGGCGACCAAGTGCACATCGGCGGGGCTGATATTGCGCGGCCAGGTGAGCCCGATCTCGTCGTGGTTGCTCTCGGCGATGCAGGCGACGGCGCGGGAGACGCCCACGCCATACGAGCCCATGATGACCGTGCGCAGCTTGCCGTTCTCATCGAGCACCTTGAGGTCCAGCGCCTCGGCGTACTTGGTGCCGAGTTGGAAGATGTGGCCCATCTCGATGCCGCGCGCGGACTCCAGCGCGTGCCCGCAGGAGGGGCAGGGGTCGCCGGGGCGCACATCAGCGGCCTCGATGGTGCCGTCGGGAGTGAAATCGCGTTCGGCGACCAGGCCCAGGACGTGACGGCCGGGCTCGTCCGCGCCGGTCACCCACGCGGTGCCGGCGACGACCCGCGGGTCGACCAGATAACGAATGCCGGAGCTGGCCTCGCTGCCCAGCGCGCCGGGGCCGATGTAGCCCTTCGCCAGCGTCGGGTATGCCGTGAAGTCCGCCTCGGTGAAGGCCTCCACCGCGGCGGGCTCGACCTGCGCGCCGAGGCGCTTCTCGTCGATCTCGCGGTCACCGGGGACGCCGATCGCCAGCGGCTCGCGGCGCCCGTCGGGGTGGACCAGCATGACGAGCACATTCTTGAGGGTGTCCCCGGCGGCCCAGGCGCGATCCGCGCGCGGATAGGCGGAGTTCAGGTGCGCGACCAGCGACTCGATGGTCGGGGTGTCGGGGGTGTCCTCGACGTGCGCGGCAGGGGCATCGGCATACGGAAGCGGGTCGGGCACGGGCACGCGCACCGCTTCGACATTGGCCGCATAGTGGCAGTTGGGGCAGCGGACATAGGTGTCCTCGCCATTCTCCGCGGTGGCGAGGAACTCCTCGGATTTGCTGCCGCCCATCGCGCCGGCCATCGCCTCGACGATCACGTAGTGGAAGCCGAGCCGGTCGAAGATCCGGATATAGGCGTCGCGGTGCAGCTGGTAGCTCTTGTCCAACCCGGCGGTGTCGATATCGAAGGAATAGGAGTCCTTCATCACGAACTCGCGGCCGCGCAGAATGCCGGCGCGGGGCCGGGCCTCGTCGCGGTACTTGGTCTGGATCTGGTAGAGGCTGACCGGAAGGTCCTTGTAGGAGGAGTACATATCCTTCACCGCCAGGGTGAAGAGCTCCTCGTGCGTGGGCCCGAGCAGGTAGTCGCCGTCCTTGCGGTCCTTGAGCCGGAAGATGTTGTCGCCGTACTCAGTCCAGCGGCCGGTCGCCTCATAGGGCTCGCGGGGCAGCAGCGCGGGGAAGAGCAGCTCCTGGGAGCCGATGGCGTCCATTTCCTCGCGGACGATCGTCTCGACCTTGCGCAGCACCTTCAGACCGAGCGGCAGCCAGGTGTAGATCCCGGGGCTGACGCGGCGGATGTACCCGGCGCGCACGAGCAGTTGGTGGCTCGGCACCTCCGCGTCCGCCGGGTTCTCTCGCAGCGTGCGAAGGAACAGGGACGACATGCGCATGGCCACGGGAGAACTCCTGAACGGTGTGGGGACCGGTCAAGGATAACGACCCCGGTATGCCGCCCAGACCGATTTGGTGGTCCGGGCGGCCCGGCGCGGGGTCAGCTCAGGATGGCGTCCATCTGATCCAGCAGAGCTTCGGTGCCGGCCCGGCGCCCCTCCACCGTGTCATTGCCGTCGAGGATCGCCATCGTCTCGGTGTAGACGGCCGTCGTGCCCTCGCCATCAGGGGTGAGCTCCCAGGAGGCGATGGACAACGAGAGCTTCGTGCCGCCGGACCACATGCCATAGCTGTAGACCAGCCGCGTGGGCTCCTGGATGTCGAAGTACTGGGCCGAGTAGCGGTATGCCGTGCCGTGGTTGCTGCCCGAAATCTCCTCGCTGCCGCCCTCACGGAAGTCCATCTCCCACGTCGTCGACTCGTCATCTCCCGGCGACCTGAACCACTTCGCCTTGGTGTCCTTGTCGCTCAAGGCTTTCCACACGCGGTCGATCGGCGCGGCATAGTGACGGGTTCGTCGAGCAGGGTCCCGAGGCGGTCCATGGCCGCCTCCATCACCTGGCGGCGCTGACGCAGCCAGTGCTCGGCCGGGCCGAGGCCGGCCGGTTCCAGCCGGCAGCGTCGGGTGCGTCCGGCTTTGTGCGTGCTGATCAGCCCGACGTGTTCCAGGACGCCGAGATGCTGCAGGACGGCCGGCAGGGAGATGCGCAGGTGCACGGCCAGGTCCGAGACGCTGGCCTCGTCCTGGTCGAGCAGTTCCACGATGCGCAACCGGCTGGCGTCGCCGAGCGCCTTGAACACCTCGACCGGCTCGACCAATTGATTAGGCATGCGCTTTATAAAGCGAATGCCTAACCATCGGTCAAGGTATGCCGTGCCTCGACTTCCCCTATTCACCGCCCCGGGTAATCGCCGGACGAGCGATCCGGGCGGCCACGCCGCTCCGGGCGTCCGGAGCGCTGTCCCCCGCCGGAGCGAGCGTCGCCGCGCCGGGGCCCGGACCGGCGCACCGGGCGCCGCGGGGCGATGATCGACTCCCATACCGCCTCGGGCACGGGGTGTTCGCTGGTGTCGACGCCCTCGGATTCGGCGCTGGCGTTGTCCAGGCACTCGGGTGAGATGGACAGCGCGACCTCGTCGATGATCGCCTCCATCGCCTTGCGCTGGTGCGGCAGCGCCAGCGTGACCACATGACCGGTGGATCCGGCCCGCGCGGTACGGCCCGCCCGGTGGACATAGGTCTTGGGGTCGGCCGGCGGGTCTACCTGGACCACCTGTGAAACATCGTCGACATGGATGCCGCGGGCGGCGACATCGGTGGCCACCAGGACCTGGAGGCGGCCGTCCTTGAAGGCCTCGAGCACCTTGGTCCGGGCAGACTGGTTGAGTCCGCCGTGGATGGGGCCGGCCAGAATGCCGCTCTCCCGCAACTGCCGCGCCACCCGATCGGCACCCAACTGGGTGCGCACGAAAACCAGCGTCTTCCCCGGGCGGCCGCTGATGCGGGCGGTCAAGGTCTTCTTCATCGACGGCTCGATGAGCAGGACCCGGTGTTCCATGGTGGTCACCGCGGCGGTCGGGTCGTCGGTGGAGTGCGTGACCGGATCCACCAGATAGGTCTCGGCGAGCTTGTCGATGCCGCGGTCCAGGGTGGCCGAGAAGAGTAGGCGCTGCCCACCCTCGGGCACCAGATCCAGGATTTCGGTGACATCGGGCAGGAAGCCGAGGTCGGCCATGTGGTCGGCCTCGTCGAGGATGACGATCTCCACGTCATCGAGGATCGCCGCGCCCCGCTCGATCAGGTCCTGGAGGCGACCAGGGGTGGCGACGACCATGTCGATGCCGCGATCCAGGGCAGTGAGCTGCGGGGTGTAGGACAGCCCGCCGGCGATGACCTTGAGGCTCAGGCCCACGCTGCGGGCGATGGGCTTCAGTGAATCGGCGACCTGCAGCGCGAGTTCGCGGGTGGGGACCAGCACGATTGCGCGCGGCCGGTTGGGCTGGGCCCGCCTTCCGCTCAGGCGCGCCAGCGCCGGCAGCCCGAACGCCATCGTCTTGCCGGAACCGGTCCGGGCGCGGCCGAGCAGGTCCTTGCCGGCTAGTGCGTCCGAAATGGTGGCCGCCTGGATCGCGAAGGCGCGCTTGATGCCGCGCGCGGCCAGGGCAGTCACGATCGGCTCGGGCAGGCCGAGTTCGGCGAAGCTCGGTCCGGAATGCGGTGCACCCTCGCCGGTGGTGTCGGGCGCCGGTCGCTCGACGGGTGTCACCGGTGCCGGCGGGGTCCAGCGGGTGTGCTCGCCGCCCCGCTCCCCCGCGCGCTCGGCGCGGTGGGGGGCGCGGCTGCGCGTCGCCTCATGCGGACGCGCCGGCCCGAGGGCCGGGGAGCGCCGCTGGTCGGCGTACGAACTCTCGTCCCGGTCTCGTCGTCCTCCGCGGTATGTCGGACGGTCATCCCGGCCCTGCCGGTCCCGGTCCCGGTCCCCGCGGTATGCCGGACGGTCATCCCGGCCCTGCCGGTCGCGGTCCCCACGGTATGCGGGCCGGTCATCTCGCCCCTGCCGGCCGCGGTCCCCGCGGTAGGCGGGTCGCTCGTCGCGCCCCTGGCGGCTCCGGTCACCCCGGTAAGCGGGACGATCGTCCTCGCGACGCGGGCGGTCACGGTCGTAGGCGGGTTGGTCGTCCCGATCGCGCCGATCCCCGCGGTATGCCGGGCCTTCCTCCCGGCCCCGCCGCTCCCCGCGGTAGGCGGGACGCTCGTCCCGCCCCTGGCGATCGCGCTCACCCCGGTAGGCCGGACGGTCATCCCCACCCTGCCGCTCCCCACGGTAGGCGGGACGGTCATCCCGACCCTGACGATCGCGGTCACCCCGGTAGGCGGGACGCTCATCCCGATCACGACGCTCCCCGCGGTAGCCGGGGCGGTCGCCATACCCGCCGTCGGACCCGGTCCGCGCCGCGCGCTGCGGACCCCGCGCCCTGGAAGAGTCGGGTGCCGAATCCCGGTCACCGCGTCGCCGACCCTTGTCCGCAGAGGCGGGACGAGCCGGCGCGCCATCCACCCAGCGCGGCTTCTTGATCCTAGGTCGGTCACCGGCCGCGCCGGCACCACCTTTGGTGTTCTTGGCCTTGCGTGCGGCGGCCTTTTTGGCCGTGCTCCACCGTGGCTTCTTGTCCGCGCTCACAAGAGCACCGTGGCGAAGCTGCCGATTTGCTGCATACCGATCCGTTCATAAGTCGCCCGAGCGGGCGCGTTGTAGTGGTTGACATAGAGGGTGGCGGTCTGGGCCACCCCGGCCAGCACCTGTTCGAGGACAGCGGCCATGGCCGCGGTCCCGAAGCCTTGCCCGCGCAACTCGGGCTGCACCCAGACCCCTTGGATCTGTGCGCAACCGAGGGCCACGGAGCCCAGGTCGGCCTTGAAGATGACGCGATCGTTCTCGACCACGACATAGGTATGCCGTTGCTCGACCAGCCGGGCGATGATCGCGCGGTAGGCCCGCGAGGACCCGCGGTAGGGCGGGTAGCCGATTTCCGCGGTAAACATGTGCTCGGCCGCGGGAAGGACGAGATCGACCTCCGACGGCAAGGCCGGGCGAACCCGGGGGTCGGCGCTCACGCCATACGTGGACGGCGGCACGGAACTGGCCAGGTGCGGCTGCGGCGAGCGCACCGACCGGGCGGCGCCCCACTGGTCCTCGAGCAACTCCCACAGCGGCAGCACCTGCTCGGCCGGCCCGAGCAATGAGGCGGTCCGTCGCCGGGTGCGGCTGACCCGGTCGAGCATCGCATTACGGGTCCGGGGCGTGGTAGCCACCGGCACGAGATTGGCCCCGGCGCTACAGAGCGCGACGAGCTTGCCATCCTCTTCCACGCCGACGACCTGGGTCGTCGATCCGTCGAGTGCGCCCTCCTGCAGGCGGGCGGCAACGAACACATTGTCTTCCGGCTGCTGCGCACACAGATCGAGGGCGGCGTTCAGGTCACGCGCGTCGAGGATGCGGGCCGACGGTCGGGCACGGAGCATCCTCATTCTCCGACCGCCTTCCCTGTCTTATGTCGATTACCCCCGAGCGTATGGGGGCTCAGCGCACCAGAACCGTTGGCGCTCCGGCCTCTTCGTCCACCGGCTCGCCCATCTCCTCGGCCAGGCGCATGGCCTCCTCGATCAGGGTCTCCACGATCTGCGACTCCGGCACGGTCTTGATGACCTCACCCTTGACGAAGATCTGACCCTTGCCATTGCCCGAGGCCACGCCGAGGTCGGCCTCGCGGGCCTCGCCCGGACCGTTGACGACGCAGCCCATGACCGCAACGCGCAGGGGGACGGTCATCCCCTCCAGACCGGCGGTGACCTCGTCGGCGAGCTTGTAGACATCCACCTGGGCGCGGCCGCAGCTGGGGCAGGAGACGATCTCCAACTTGCGCGGGCGCAGGTTCAGCGACTGCAGGATGCTGATCCCGACCTTGACCTCTTCGACCGGCGGCGCCGACAGGGAGACCCGGATGGTGTCGCCGATCCCCTTCGACAACAGCGCCCCGAATGCGGTGGCGGACTTGATCGTGCCTTGGAAGGCGGGCCCGGCCTCGGTGACGCCGAGGTGCAGCGGCCAGTCGCCGCGCTCCGCGAGCAGTTCGTAGGCGCGGACCATGACCACCGGGTCGTTGTGTTTGACCGAGATCTTGAAGTCGTGGAAGTCGTGCTCCTCGAAGAGGCTCGCCTCCCAGACCGCGGACTCCACCAGGGCCTCCGGCGTCGCTTTGCCGTACTTGGCGAGTAGGCGCTTGTCCAGAGAGCCCGCGTTGACGCCGATGCGCAGGGAAACGCCGGCCTCCTTGGCGCGCTTGGCGATCTCCCCGACCTGGTCGTCGAACTGGCGGATATTGCCCGGGTTGACCCGCACCGCCGCGCACCCGGCGTCGATCGCGGCGAAGACGTACTTGGGCTGGAAGTGGATGTCCGCGATGACCGGGATCTGGCTCTTGCGCGCGATCGCGGGCAGGGCCTCGGCGTCGTCTTGGCTCGGGCAGGCCACCCGGACGATGTCGCAGCCGGCGGCGGTGAGTTCGGCAATCTGCTGCAGCGTCGCGTTCACGTCTGCAGTGAGCGTGGTGGTCATGGACTGGACGCTGATCGGGGCGTCGCCGCCGACCTCCACCTTGCCCACCTTGATCTTGCGCGTCGGCCGGCGCGGGGCCAGGGTCGCGGGCGGGAGGGCAGGTATGCCGAGTGAGACAGTCACGCTTCCATTATCCCCCTGCTGTCACACATACCTGCCGTGCCCACTCAGACGCGCCGCCGGATCGGGTTGACGATGTCGGCATACATGAGCAGCGCGGACATGATGATGAGCAGGGAGGCAACGGCATACGCCAGCGGCAGCGCCTTGGTGACATCGACTGGGCCCGGGTCGGCCTTGCCGACCAGGCGATAGGCGCGGCGCTTGAGGCCCTCCCACAGGGCGCCGGCGACGTGCCCGCCGTCGAGTGGTAACAGCGGGATGAGGTTGAAGACGAAAAGGGCGATATTCAGCGACCCGAGCAGGCCGACGAGGACGATGAGCTTGTCCCCGGCCGTGCCCAGCTCCCGGTCGGCCGCCACCTCGCCGGCGACCCGGCCGACGCCGACTACCGACACGGGCCCATTGCGGTCGCGCTCGCCGTCGCCGAAGGCGGCCTTGGCGACCCCGACCATCTTCTGCGGGATGTTGAGGATCACCCCGGCCGTGCGGGTGATCTGCTCGCCGATCAACCCGGGCACCGCGGTGAGCGGCTGTTGCACCAGCTCCGGGGTCCCGGAGGCGCCCAGGAACCCGGCTCGTTCGATGACCGGTTTGCCCTGGGCATCGGTGCGGGGCTCGCCGTTTTCGTCGTAGACGGGCAGGTCGATGGCCATCGGGGTGGCCTGGACCGTGCGTGTGGATCCATCCCGCTCGACAACCAGGCTGATCGGCGTGCCGGCGTGGGCGCGGATCAGCTCCCGGGCGTCATCCCAGGTGTCGAGCTGCGTGCCATTGATGGAGACGATCCGGTCACCGGGCTTGAGGCCGGCGGCATTGGCCGGGGCGACCGGCATATCGGCGGTGCAACTGGGGTCCCGGCCCTGGGTGGTGCGGCTGGTGTCCACGCATTCGGAGACCGTGGACAGGGTTGGCATGACCTGGGCGACGCCATGCATGGTCAGCAGGCCGGTGAAGAGGACCACCGCGATCAGCAGGTTCATCAGCGGCCCGCCGAGCATGATGGTGACCTTCTTGGGCACCGACAGTTTGTAGAAGACCCGATCCT
>CAKZIH010000327.1 GCA_936931335.1 uncultured Nostocoides sp.
TCCACCGCCGCCGTCAGCACGCCCACATCGGCCAGCGAACGAGCATCGTCCGGCGAGGGCGGCGGCCACGCGTGCCTGGGGCGACGATCTGCCGCCCCAGGGACGTATGGCGTCAGGCAAGCGCCGCGTCGAAGGCCTCGTCCAGCAGGTCCAAACCCTCGGTGAGCAGGTCCTGGGCGATGGTCAGCGGCGGCAGGAAGCGGAAGACATTGCCGAAGGTGCCGCAGGTCAGGGTCACCAAGCCGCGCTCGTGGCAGGCCTTGTTAGCCTTCGCGGTCAGGGCAGCGTCGGGGGTCTTGGCGTCCTGGTCGCTGACCAGTTCCACCGCGAGCATCGCGCCGCGGCCGCGGATCTCGCCGACCACGCCGGTGCGATCGGCCAGCTCCTTGAGCCGGGGAACCACGGTGTCCTCGATGGCCCGGGCCTTGGCGCACAGGTCGTCGGCTTCCATGGTCTCGATGGCGGCCAGCGCCGCGGCGCAGGCGACGGGGTTGCCGCCGTAAGTGCCGCCCAGGCCACCGCCGTGCACCGCATCCATGAGTTCGGCCTTGCCGGTGACGGCGGCCAACGGCATACCACCGGCAATGCCCTTGGCGGTGGTGATCAGGTCCGGGACGACGCCATCGTGGTCGCTGGCGAACCAGTCACCGGTCCGGCAGAAGCCGGACTGGACCTCGTCGGCGATGAAGACAATGCCGTGCTGGGCGCAGTAGTCCGCGACCTGGGTGAGGAAGCCGTCCGGCGGCACGATGAAACCGCCCTCGCCCTGGATGGGTTCGATGATCACGGCAGCGGTGTTCTCCTCGCCGATCTGCGCGTGCACCAGCGCGGTGAACTCGGCGAACGCCTCCTCCAGGCAGCGCTCGGCGCCGGTGGGCCAGCGGTAGGGGTAGGCCATCGGCACCCGGTGGATCTCGGAGGCGAAGGGTCCGAACCGGTGCTTGTACGGCATGTTCTTGGCGGTCAACCCCATCGTGAGGTTGGTGCGACCGTGGTAGGCGTGGTCGAAGGCGACGACGGCCTGCCGTCCGGTGGCCGAGCGGGCCACCTTGACGGCGTTCTCCACGGCCTCGGCGCCGGAGTTGAACAGCGCAGAGCGCTTCTCGTGTTCGCCCGGGGTGTGCTCGGAGAGCTTCTCGCAGACCGCGACGTACTCCTCATACGGGGTCACCATGAAGCAGGTATGGGTGAAGTCCGCGATCTGGCGCTGGACCGCATCGATGACTCGCTGGTTGCCATTGCCCACGCCGGTGACGGCGATGCCGGAGCCGAAGTCGATGAGCTGGTTGCCATCGACGTCACGCAGGATGCCGTCCTGAGCCGCCTCGATATAGACCGGCAGGCCAGTCCCCACGCCCGCCGATACCGCGGCCTGCTTGCGCGCGGACAGGGCCTGGGATTTCGGGCCGGGGATGGCGGTGGTGAGGATGCGTCGCTGCTCGATCATGTCTCCGATCCTAGGGGCCAGGCGCGCCGCACCCGGGGGCCCTGACCTCGCATGACAGACTCACTCGTGTGAGCACCCCCACTGCGCCCGGTTGGTATGACGATCCGCAGCAGTCTGACCAACTGCGCTATTTCGACGGGGTCGTCTGGACCGCGCACGTGGCGCCGCGTCGCACCCGCGAGGTTGCGCCGGCGCCGGCGCCTGCCCCGCCGGCCCAGCCCGATCCGTATGGCTGGGGCGCTCAGGGCGGCTCGACCGCGCACCCGGGCACTGGCGTCTCCGGCCAGTCGCCGTATGGGCAGCAGCCGGGCCAGTCGTCGTATGGCCAGTCGCCGTATGGGCAGCAGCCCGGTCAGTCGTCGTATGGCCAGCCCCCGTATGGGCAACAGTCGCCACCCGGCCAGCAGTGGTCCGGTCACCAGCCCGGGCAGGGTGGGCAGTGGCCCGGCCAGCAGTGGGCGCCCGCTCCTGCGGCATACGCCGGACCTGCAACGCCGGACGGGGTACCACTGGCCGGTTGGTGGCAGCGCGTGGGGGCGTACATCCTCGACGCGATCCTGGTGGGCTTGCTGACCTCGCTGTTCGGTGGGTACTTCCTCTGGCGCGCGCTGCGGCCGTGGGTGGAGGACTTCACTCAGGCCCTGAGCCAGAACGACACGACCGCGCTGGAGAACCTGTCCACCAACCTCAACCAGTACCTCACCGGCCGGGACTTCCTGATCTTTTCGGTGATTTCCGTGCTGGTGGGGACGCTCTATCACGTCGGTTTCCTGACCCGGTTCGGCGCGACCCCGGGCAAGATGGCGCTGCGGATCAGCGTCCGGGAGCGCGATCGCCCCGGACCGCCCTCGGCCGCCGTCGCCATGCGCCGGTATGCGCTGACGTTCATCCTCGGCATCTTCAGTGCGTTGCCCGGCGGGCTTGCGTTCTTCGGCTCGATCCTGGGTCTGCTCGATGTCCTGTGGCCGCTGTGGGACGGCAAGCGACAGGCGTTGCACGACAAGATCGCCGGCACGAATGTCGTTCAGGGCAAGGCCGCGCCGCGGCAGGCGAAACAGGCTTCGTCCACGGATCACCAGCACCCACTGCGCTGAGCCCCCGCGTCTGCCCGAATGGTCGCGTTAGAGCGCCGAATCCAGGGCGTCGAGCTCGCCGAGCTCGCTGATCGGATCGCCCACCTGACAGCAGCCGTATGCCGGGAAGTCCGCCCGGATCCGCGCGAGCCGGCCGGTCCCTAGACCTTCGAGGCCGGCCAGCACGGACTGCGGGTCCCGCTGGGCCAGGATGCCGGTCAGCGCGGCCACCGTGCGGCCGGCGCGGGCTTCGGCGAAGGCGAGGAGGACGTTGAGCACCCCATGGTGCTCGGTCCCCTCGACGGTGCTGCGGACGGCATGATGCAGGCCGCCGGTGAGCTTCAGGGGCACATCCATACTGACCGCCGCCTGGATTGCTCGGGCGAGTTCGCGCTCGGCGGGCCAATCCCAGGTGTCGGTAGCCCCGGTGCGGAACTTGGCGGCATAGGTCGTGCCCGGCTGACCCTCGCGCTCGGCGAGAGCGGTGGCGATATCAGTCAGCGCCAGGGCTTGTTCGGTGCCGCGGGGCAGTTCCAGGACGATGCGAGGTGCCGACAAATCCAGCTCGCGCCAGCTCTCGCTCCAACCGATTTCCACGCCGCATAGGGTCAGCCGGTCATCCCGCGCCGCTAGGTCGACGGCCCCGATCACGGCCTGCGGATCGGCGCCCGGGCGCCCGATGACCACGACATCGAGCGGGCCGGGTTCGCCGCGGTCGGCACCGGCGACCAGCGGGGCATCGGTGAGATCGGCTAGGCCAGCGAGGTCCGCGGCCGCGGCCAGCGAGGCGGCGGGTAACAGCAGCGGACCCACCAGGTCCGATTGCCGGGAGGCTCGGAAGGCGCGATGTTGCGCCACGGCATGGTCGAGCGGGGCATTGCCCGGCGGGAACACCGCCGCGTCGTCGAAAAGGCCGATGAACAGTTCGCGAGGCAGGCAGGGCACGATCCTCAACATATCCGGCGTCGCCCGCCGCCACAGGCCCGCTCAGTCCGGCGTGGCCCCTGGCCCCGCAGCGTTCAGACCCCGGCCGCGTTCACACCCGGCCGCGGGTCGGCGTGCGTTCGACCGGATCGTCGGCGGCATCCGGTGGCGGGGTCATCTCGCCGCGCACCCCGAGCAGGCGCACCTCGCGCCCAGGCTCCATACCGGCCACCAACGCCATCACCCCGGCGAGCACCTCGGCACGCTCGGAGGTCGGGGCGGACAGCTTCTTGATCCGGTTGACGGTGAAGAATGGCGCATAGCGCACCTTCAAACCGACCCGGGCGATCGGGCGGCCCTCCGCGGCGCAGCCGGCGAGCACCTGATCGGTGAGCACCTCGATTGCCTCGGCGATTTCCTGCTCGGTGACCAAATTGCGTTGGTATGTCGTTTCCCGGCTATGGCTGCGGGCAACCCACGGCGTGTCATCGACCTGCGCCGAGCCGTCGCCGCGGCCCAGGGCCGCATACCAGGTGCCCATCTGGGGTCCGAACTCGGCGATCAGCGTCTCCACGTTGGCGGCGGCGAGGTCGGCCACCGTCCGGATGCCGTGGGCACCGAGCCGGGCCGCAATCCGGGTGCCCACGCCCCACAGCTCGATCACCGGCCGGTGGCCCATCACCTCGGCCCAGTTGTCGCGGGTCAGGCGGAAGGTGCCGCGGGGCTTGCCGAAGTCCGTCGCATTCTTGGCGCGAATGCGATTGTCGCCCAAGCCGATTGAGCAGTGCAGCCCGGTGGCCGCCAGCACCACGGCTCGGATTTCCCCAGCCACCGCCTCCGGGTCGTCGGTGGCCGGGATGGCGATGAAGGCCTCGTCCCAGCCGAGGATCTCCACGGTGAGCCCCATTGCGCGCACGGCGGTGAAAACGGCCTGAGACGCCTCCTCATAGGCCGCGTGATCCACCGGCAGGATGACCGCATCGGGCACCTTGCGGGCGGCGAGGCGCAGCGGCATACCGGAGCGGGCGCCGAAGGCACGGGCCTCATAACTGGCGGTGGCGACCACTGCCCGTTCGTTCGGATCGCCGCGGCCACCGACGATGATGGGCTTGCCCGCGAGCTCAGGGCGCCGGAGAATCTCGACCGCGGCAATGAACTGGTCGAGGTCGAGGTGGAAAACCCACGGCAGCGCGACTGGGGGCACCGCTCCATAGTGGGGGATTGATCTACGGCCCGGAGCAGGCCAAGGGCTGAGTTCGCGGGGCTGAGGTCGCGGGCAGAGACGTTCTGCGGGCGCGTCGGCCGGGGTCAACCCGGCCGACGGACGGCAGACCGGGGGGTGTCGGGGTCGGCGGGGTGACATGCGACGACGATGCTGACGGGTCATGGCGATGGCGGGGGCTGGCGCCGCTGGCCCGGCGTAAGGTGAGGCTCATGGCCATCGCCCCCGTCGAGCAGGAGATCACCTCCGCCGACCCCGGCACGGCAATAGACGTCCCGTGGGTCACCTTGGTCTGGAACGACCCGGTCAACCTCATGTCCTATGTCACCTACGTTTTCCAGACGCACTTCGGCTATTCGCCGGAAAAGGCCAAGAAGCTCATGCTCGATGTCCACACCAAGGGCCGGGCCGTGGTGTCCACCGGGCCGCGGGAAAAGATGGAGATCGACACCGAGGCGTTGCAGGGCTACGGGCTCTGGGCGACCTTTCAGAAAGACGTCTGAGCGTGGCCAGTGGATTCACCCCCCGCGGCCGCGGCCGCAACCGCCGGTATGCCGCGCGCCTGGACGCCGATGAACGCTCGGTGGTCACCGAACTGATGACCCAGGTGTTGGACTTGATCGCCCCGGGCGCCGGGGCTGACCCCGACCCTGGGCAGGTTGACCGGTCCGCCGGGGCGAACCGGGATGCCGAGTTCGACGCAATCGTCGCGGGGCTCGGCACCAACTTCGGCCCGTCACAGGTGCCCGACTCGCCCGCGGACCTGGAAGGCCTGGGTTCTCGTGGCCTGGGCGCCGAAGCCCGAGACCCAGCCCTGGACCGGCTCTTCCCCGCGGGCCACCGTGAGGATGAGGCAATGGCCAGCGAGTTCCGCCGGCTCACCGAGGATTCGTTGCGCCGGCGCAAGGTCGACAACCTGCGCTCCGCGATCGGCGCGCTGGGTCGCGTTGCGGACGACCGAGTGGAGCTCACCGAGCCCGAAGCCCGGGCATTCCTCGTCGCCCTGACCGATGTGCGGCTGGTGCTGGGTGACCGCCTGGGCCTGCGCGAGGACGCCGACGCCGAGCGCCTGGATGAGTATGCGGCGAGCGCCAAGTCGCAGGATCCGGCGGCCTACGCGATCATGCTGTACGACTTCCTCACCTGGCTGCAGGAGACGCTCGCCCTGGCGTTGCTGCCTCGCCCGGGCCGGCTGGCTTAGGCTCTCTGCTCGTGGATGCACCGATCGGGATCTTCGATTCCGGGTATGGCGGCCTGACGGTTGCCCGGGCGGTGCTCGACCAGTTGCCGCATGAGTCGATCGCCTATCTCGGGGATACGGCGCGGGCACCATACGGGCCGCGGCCGATCGCGCAGACGCGCACCTACGCCCTGGAGTGCCTCGACCGGCTCGTCGACCATGGCGTCAAGGTGCTAGTCATCGCGTGCAATACCGCCAGCGCCGCGGTGCTGCACGATGCGCGCGAGCGCTATTCGGTGCCCACCATCGAAGTGATCCGTCCGGCGGTGCGCCGGGCCGCCAAGGCGACCCGCAACCAGCGCGTCGGTGTGATCTCCACCGCCGGCACCCATAAATCCCGGGCGTATGTCGATGCCTTCGCCGCGGCGCCGGATATCGAGGTCTTCTCCCAGCCCTGCCCTAAGTTCGTCCAGTTCGTGGAGTCCGGGGTGACCGGCGGGCCGGAACTGCTGACGGTGGCGCGCGACTACCTGAATCCCTTGGTGGAGAAGGACATCGACACCCTGGTCCTGGGCTGCACGCACTATCCGCTACTGACCGGGGTGATCTCCTATGTGGTCGGCGAAGAGGTCACCCTGGTCTCCTCCGCAGAGGAGACGGCCAAGGACGTCTATCGCACGCTGGCCGATATGGATGCCCTGCGCGGGGATCACCTGCCGCCGCCGACGCATGGCTTCTCCACCACCGGCGATCCGGAGGAGTTCCGGCGGCTCGCGCGCCGCTTCCTCGGCCCGGAGGTCGGCTCGGTCTTCGGCAACCTGGCCCGCGACCGGGCGGTGGCCGGATGAGGCTCACCATCCTCGGCGCATCCGGTTCTTTCTGTGGGCCGGATTCGCCGGCCTCCAGCTATCTGGTGCAGGCCGAGGACGCGACCGGGCGCACCTGGTCCATCGTCTTCGACCTGGGGAGTGGTGCCCTAGGCGCTCTGTTGCGGCATATGGACCCCTGGGATCTCGACGCCGTAGTGCTCACCCATTTGCACCCCGATCACTGCATCGACTGCCTCGGGCTCTATGTGCGCCGCGCCTACGACCCCCAGGGTCCGCAGGCTGCCGGGCGGCTGCCGCTCTATGGACCGGCGGGGACCCAGGAGCGGCTCGGGCTGGCATACGAGGGCATGGCGGGGGGAGCGCTCGCGGAACACTTCGACTTCCGCACTGTCGACGACCGCAGTACGTGGAGCATCGGTCCGGTGACGGTGCACGCCCGCCGGGTGGAACATCCGGTGGAGGCCTATGGCTACCGGATCGAGGCCGATGGGGCCGTCCTGGCCTACACCGGCGACACCGACGTTTGTCCGCCGCTGCTCGAGCTCTGCCGCGACGCCGACCTGATGCTCACCGACAGCGCCTTCGTCGAGGGCCGGGACACCAACCGCGGGGTGCACCTGAGCGGACGGCGCGCCGCCCAGATCGCCCTGGATGCCGGGGCGCGCCGGTTGATGCTCACCCACCTGCCCGCCTGGAACGACCCCGAGGTATGCCGCGCCCAGGCCGCGCAGGTCTGGCCCGGCGAGGTGGAACTCGCGGCGCCGAGCACCACATACGTCATCTGACGGGGCAGCGCTCATCTGACGGGGCAGCGGAAGCGACTCGCCCGCGGCGGATAGCGTTGTGGCCATGACCCGTCACGACGGCCGCACGGCCGATTCCCTGCGCGAGGTGCGCATCACCCGCAACTGGCTCGACCATGCCGAGGGGAGCGTGCTGGTCGAGTTCGGGCGCACCCGGGTGCTGTGCGCCGCCTCGTTCACCGAAGGCGTGCCGCGCTGGCTCAAGGGGCAGGGCACCGGCTGGGTGACCGCGGAGTACGAGATGCTGCCCCGCTCGACCAACACCCGCTCCGACCGGGAGTCGCGCAAGGGCAAGGTCGGGGGCCGCACTCACGAGATCTCCCGCCTCATCGGTCGCTCATTGCGTGCGGTGATCGACACGAAGGCGTTGGGGGAGAACACGATCGTCCTCGACTGCGACGTGCTGCAGGCCGACGGTGGCACGCGGACCGCGGCGATC
>CAKZIH010000328.1 GCA_936931335.1 uncultured Nostocoides sp.
GCAATGAGCCGCCAAAGGTCAAGACTGGCGAGTAACCAGGGCCGAAGTTCGCCCTAGTGACACATCAGACCCCTCCCGGTCTCACCCTCCGTGTCCGCCCCGGGGCCACCTCCGCTGGATCGATCAATGCCCCTCGGGCGGCGTCGTATGACGAACCACCCCGGACGCTGTCATCGCCCCGCCCGCCGCCATGACAAGATAGGTGCCCGTGGTCGGCGCTGCCGCCACCCCCGCCCTCGTAGCTCAGGGGATAGAGCACCGCTCTCCTAAAGCGGGTGTCGCAGGTTCGAATCCTGCCGGGGGCACCACACATCACCGCAGGTCAAAGCCCCTTTCCGGGGTCGATCGCCATCACGTCGAGGGCCCGCGAAGGGCCGTTGTGGCACATTTGTGGCACAAGAGAGTCGAGCGAACGCCCCACCGCGTCCAGGTCATCGGGGAACAGACCGGCGTACACGTCGAGGGTCATCGCGGCCGACGCATGCCCCAACATCTGCTGAACCGCCTTGACGTTCGCCCCCGAGGCGATGGCCAACGACGCCGCCGTGTGCCGCAGGTCGTGCGGGGTCAGGTCGACCAGCCCGGCCCGCTCGCACGCGGGGTCGAACACCCGACGACGCCAGTTGTTGAGCCGCAGCACACCACCCTGCGGCGCAGGGAACACGACGTCATCCACTCCCCTGCCCCGGCACTGCCTCTCGACGTGACGCATGAGCGCAGGCGGCACGGGCACCGACCGCACCTGATGGGTCTTGGGCGTCGTCCACACGAGCTGCGACCCGACCACACTCACGCTCTCCGCCACGGTCACCCGGCAGCGCACCGGATCGACCCGACCGACCTTCAACGCCGCGAACTCCCCGAACCGCAGACCCGTCAGACCGAGCACCAGCACCTGCACCCCGTTGTCCCCGGCCGCATCCGTCAACGCCTGCAGCTGGACCGGCGCCAGGAACCGCGGCTCGCGGCGAGGCTGACGCGGCAGGCGCACGCCCGTCGTCGGGTTCAGCCCGATCCGACGATCCGCCACCGCGGCGTCAAAGATCATCGACGTCACCAGGTAGACCTTGCGGACCAGGCCCGGCGACATGCCCGCGCTCACAAGGTCACCGATCCACGCAGCCACGTCCGAGCGGGCGACCTGCGCCAGCGGCCACGGCCCCCACTTCGGCACGACGTGCGTGCGCACGACCTCCCGGTAACGAAGGCGGGTGCTGGCCTTGAGGTGCCCCAGGCCGGCCATCCACGTCTCCGCGTAGGTCTCGAACCGCACCTTGCCCGCCGACGGATCGAGGTACGCGCCACGGTTCATCTCCGCCTGCAGGTCCGACAGGAACCGCTCGGCATCGACCTTGCGACGAAACGACTTCTTGCGCTGAGCACCGGTCGGGTCACGCCATCGCGCCAGCCACTTGCCGTCGCGGGGGTCCTTGGTGACAGCGGCCATGTCACGCCGCCTTGGACACGGCCCAGGCCCGGACCGCAGCCGGGTCAAAGCGCAGGTGCTTGCCGAGGCGCATGCACGGCGGGCCGTCACCACGGTGCCGCCACTGGTAGAGCGTCGCCACGCTCACGCACAGGAACGCCGAGACGTCATCGATGGTCCAGAGCCTGTCGCACTCCTTGAGCGGCGCGGCCGGAGGATCGAGGGGAAGCACACGCTGCCGAGACATGGCAGCTCCTTTCAGTGGGTGGGGGTGGCGGTCTTGCGTCGTGCGGCTCGCCACTGGTCGTACTCACGCGCACGTGCTGCTGCCGCGGTGGCGAGGGCTGCGTCTCCGGGGCGGGGCCAGCCGGTGCCGGAGTAGGCCCAGGAGCCGACCACGAGCGTGGTCTCGTCGTCCTCGTCGGCGAGCAGGCGGCGTTCGAGGTCTCGGGTGTCGAGGGGCTGGCCGGTGCGCTGGGCTTGGGCGGTGAGGCGGGCGAAGCGTTGCCGGGCGCGGCGGAGGCGTCCCAACGTCACGGAGAAGCGGCGGGACTTGGTGCTGAAGTGGCCGCGGAAGGCGAGCATGTGGGCCCACTTGCCCAGGAGGGCGTAGACGTCGCGGTCGGTCCTGGGGTCGACCGTCCCGGCGGCTGGCGTGGCGTCTCGTCGGGCGCGGCGGGCGTCGCGGACGGTGGCGAGGAACCCGAGGTGGCGGGCGTGCTCGCGCATCCGCGCCAGGTGGAGGCGGGGCGCGTCGGTGCGCAGGTCGGTGGCGTCCTTGGTGGCGTACTTCGCGAGGTACCCGGCGACCTGCTCCGCGGTCAGCTCGTCGCTGGTGCGCAAGTGGTCGGGGCCCTGGGTGATGGTCTTCACGTCGAGCTGCGCGCCCCAGGCCAGGACGCGCGGGTGGTCCCAGGTGGCGGCCGGGGACACGGTGACCTGGACCGAGCGGGCGGCAGCGGTCACGACCTGGGCGAGCTTGTCCCCGTCGACGGGGGCGGGGCTGCCGGGGCCGTCCGGCCCGTCGAGGCGGATCATGGCGTGGAAGTGGATGAGCCCTCGTGCTTGGTACTCGGCGACCTTGACGAACTGCAGGGAGGCGACCTTGCGGGCGGCGGTCTCCGAGAGGCCGAGGGCGGTGGCGAGGTGGCGGCTGACGGCGATGGTGGTGCGTCGCCACAGCTCGGGGGCGTGCCACTGCCACACGACCGCGCCGGTCCAGTCGTAGCAGCCCGGGCAGAGAGGCGCGCCGACCTGCGGCTCGTCCTCGTCGTGGACGCGCTGGCAGGCGAGACGGACCCCGTGGGGGCAGGTCTCGACGCGGTCCGAGGAGCGCGGGCGGCACCGTTTCCCGTTCTCGCGCACGCCGTGGACGAGCCCGAACGACGGCGCGGTCAAGGTGACGAACAGCAACGGGGACGCGGCGACGGTGGTGGGGACGGTCTTGCCGCCGACGACGCCGGAGCGGACGAGCTCGAAGGTGTCCCGGGCGTAGACCCGGCTGCAGGCGGGGCAGACGTGGGCTCTGCGGTTGCCGCACGGGATCAGCACCTCCCCCAGCGGCGCGTGGGCAGAGCGGAACGAGGAGAGGACCTCACCGGTCGTGGCATCGACGGTGGCGGAGGCGCCGGTGAGGCGGATCGGGTGAGCGCAGTTGCCGACCGCAGCGAGGGCCGCGGACAGGGCGTCGCTCGTGCCGTCGAGGAGGCGGGAGAGGATCGAGGCGTCCAGGGCGGGGTTGCTGGGCAGGTCCAGCGGCGCACCCTCACCGAACCCCGGGAAGCGTGCGCCCCCGGGATGCGTCGAGGGTGCGCCACTGTGGCTGTCCAGAGTCATCATGCCGCCCAGCCGTCCAGGCCGTCGAGGGTGGGCTGCGCCCAGGCGGGGGCGGGGGCCGTGGTGATGTGCCACGGGTGGGTGCGGTCGGTGTCGTGGTCGGTGCCGGCCCACCACCCAGCGGTGGCGGTAATCTGGGCGGCGAGGTCACCGCACGCGGCGCGGACCGGGCACTCGGCGCAGACGCCGGTCATGGCGTCGCGCTGGTCGGAGGTGAGGGGCCCGTCAGCGGTCCAGGGCAGGTCGGGACGGGTCGCGCAGGCCGCGCCAGGGGTCCACGACGTGGCAACGGTGGTCACGCGGCACCCCTCCCGGTGGTACCGACCTCACCCGAGGTCGTGGCGGCGAGAGAGACGACCTCGCCGGTCAGATGGCAGCCGAGGGCGGGACCCGCGTGGGTGACGAGACCCTTGGCGACGCGCGTGCGGTAGTGCGCGTAGCTCGTGTGGTGCATGCGCACCCGGCGGAGGTCGTGACCGGGCTGCTCGGCGAGGGCGACGCCGGGGGCGAAGCCGCGCACCGCCACGGCCTGGTCACGGCTCAGGCCCTCGTGGAGCATGGCGACGGCGTCGGTGTTGTCGACGCGGTGGGTGATGCGCAGGGCGAGGTTCATGCGGTCGTCGGTCTTGATCGCGTCGGCGCTCATGCGCTGGGCGATGGCGAGGACCAGGACGCCGACCTTGGCGCCTTCCTTGACCAGTCGTCCGACCGCGGTCTCGAGGCGCGGTGCGAGCCGGTCACCGGGCTTGGCGCCGCGCTGCGCGTCGAGGGCCTTGGCCGCGGCGAGCAGACCCGGATACTCCTCCAGGACGATCCACACCGCAGGGACGGCGGGGGTGAAGTCGGTGATCTTGTCGAGGCCCTGGGCGAGCAGGTCGCGGATGCGGTCATCCATAAGCTCGATCAGGCCCGCCAGGGCGGTCACGGCGTGGTCGAGGTCCTCAGGCCGGGTGCCGGTCGCGATGAACGGCGCGCCGCGGCCGGTCGTGAACGGGGCCAGGAGGATCCCCGACGGGTCGACGCCGGCGACCACGACGTCGAGGCGGTGTGCCAGGCCCGCGAGCACCGTGTAGCAGGTGGACGACTTCCCGGAGCGGGTTGCGCCCTGCAGCGCGGCGTGCGCGGTCGCGGTGGGGTCGAACCCGAACGCGTTGCCGTGCTCGTCCACCCCGAGCACCAGCGGCCCGGAGGCGGGGCGACGCGCAGGGTTCGGGGCCGAGACCTCACCGGCCAGCGGATCGCGACGCAGCACGTCGAGCACCACCCAACCCGGACGGGATGCGGCCCGGGCACGCACGGAGTGCGCGGTGAACGTCGAGGCCAGCGACGGGCACGCAGCCTCCCAGTCGGCAAGGGTCTGACCTGCCGCGCAGCGCACGACCAGCACGTCCCTCCCCTGCCGGGTGTGGTGGTGCTCCCGCAGACGCGGGACGTCGACGCGGCGCCCCATCCGGGTCACCACCCCGGCCGCCATGACCGCGGTCTCCCAGCGCGGGCGGTAGACCGCGACCCGCAGCCACTGTCCCACCAGGACGGAGCGCAGGCGGGCCACCCACTCCGGGCGCACCAGCCAGAGCGCCAAGACGGCCGTGACCGGTCCCGCCAGCAGCACCCCGGCCGCGGCCAGGTCGCCGATCCACCACAGCCACAGGTCGTATGCCGCCCAGCCGGCCGCCCCCATCACCAACGGGGCGCGCCACAGAGCAGCCACCACGGTTGCGACCACTTCGCACGCCGCCTCGACGACCTCCTGGGCCATGCCCCACTCCGGCTCGTGGTGGGCGGTCCCCGTCTGTACCTCCTGCATCGCGGTCGCGCGCACCTCACTCGCCGCCCTTGGCCGCACGAGCAGGCGCAGCCTGGGCAGGGACGAGCCGCTCACAGGTGATCGAGTAGGCGATGCGGGCCGAGTCGCCGGCCCCCGTGATGAAGGGCTGCACGTAGACGCGGCCCTCGGCGCGGTAGAGCGTGCCCAGCTCGTAGACCGCGGCCGGTTCGATCACGTGGACCGATGCTGACTTGTCGGCCTTGAGGGCCCCGTCCTTGCGAGCCACCCGGAGGATGCAGCCGGACGCGTAGGTGGCCTCCCCAGTAGGGGCCGCCTTGCCCTCCCGCAGCCGGGGCTCCTCGCCCATGCCGACCACCTCGACGGTCCACCGCTGGCTGTCCGTGCACATCGGGAAGTTGGTGCTCATCGCTTCTCCTCGTTGTTTAGTGGCCTAAACCACGTGACCGAGACCGACCCCAACGGATGTTTAGGGGGATAAACCCACCGAAAAGGGCCGGGGGGATCGCTGTCAAGGGCACTAAACTCGCGACCATGAGTGACGACGAGTTCGAGGCGGTGCGCCAGGAGACCGACCCAGTTGCCCAGGCCCAGCGCGCGACGGAGCTCATCACGCTCTATCAGCAGCGCAGCACCGAGCTGGCGCGCGTCCGACGTGACGCGATCAACCGTGCAGTCGAGACCATGGGGCTCACCTACTCGGCGGTGGCGGCCCAGCTCGGCCTCTCGAAGGGACGGGTCTCCCAGATCCGATCCTCAGCGGTGCCCCGTGAGCGTGGGCTCTTCGGCGTCGGCCCCCTCACCCTCGCAGTCCCGGTCCGCAACCTGGGCGACCGCCCCGGCGGAGTCGTCGCCGTCGAAGACGCCACAGCTGCCGAGCGAATGACCGCGTTCTTGGAGACCCTCTCCTTCCACGTGACGCACTACCGCATCCCCGCCGATGGCCTCTGGACCCCGCCCGCTGACGCCGTGGCGATCTGTGGCCCCAAGTCCTCCCCCGTCACCGCCGAGGCCATCCAAGCCGACCCCTACCTGACCTACTCCCCCGATGAGACCGGGCGATGGTCCCTGCGCGAACGAGACGGCGAGACCTTCACCTCTCCCATGGATGCGCTCGACGAGGACCTCGACCCGAACGCCGACATCGCCTACGTGGCGCGGCTCCCCTTCCGCGGCAGCCATCTGTTCGTGATCGCCGGCGTCCACGCCCAAGGGTCGGTGGGGGCGGTCGACTATCTGACCGCCAACGCAGCAACCCTCTACGACAGGGTGGCTGACCGGCCTTTCTCGGTGATCGTCACGTCCACCTTCGACAACGGCCGCACGACCACGACGGAGGCCATATGGGGACCGCGCGCCCACTAGTCCACATCGAAGCCGCCACCCTCGCCGGGGGCGACAACAACCAGGACCGGTACGCCTACGGGGACGGTTGGGCCTTCGTCCTGGACGGGGCCACCAGTTACAGCGACACCCCACCTGTCCATGACGGCGGCTGGTACGCCGAACGCCTCAAGAACGCCCTAGCCCCACGCCTCACGAAGCATCCCGAGCGGCCCACGGTCGACATCGTGGCGGACTCGATCCGCGAGGCCGCGTCAGCGCACCACCCCAGCCAGGGGCCCTGCCCCACCAGCACCATCGCCCTAGCCCGCTGGAACACCGACCAGGTGGAGCTCTACATCCTCGGTGACTCCTACGCCTGCGCCCTCACCGATGACGGCCCCATCATCCTCACCGACGATCGCATCAAGCAGTTCGGGAAGGGCCTCCGAACCGAGTACCGCCGTCGACTCCGAGAGGGCCACGGCTTCGACGAACGCCACCACGAAATCCTCAAAGCCATCCAGCATGTCGAACGGGCTCACCGAGGTCGCGACGACGGCTACTGGGTTGCGGCGGACGTAGAAGCAGCCTCCAGGCACGGTGCCATCTCTAGACTTTCCACCAAAAGTGTCAATAGGGTGGCACTGCTCACCGATGGTCTAAATGTTTGGACAACATTGCTACAACTTCAAATGAGGCCGCACATGAGGATTCGAGAACCCCTGCTGCACACAGCAAGGAACGAAAGCATGGACCCCCATGGCCAAAGTGTGCCCCGAAGTAAGTGCGCCGACGATAAAACCATCCTTGTTGCGGCCTTCCGCAAATGCCTAGCCAGCCTATCCGACTAGCCCGAAAGGATCCAATGCCCCAAAATCACTCATGGTCGATCCCCCGGGTCGGCGCCGAGTCTTTGACGTTGACTGCGACTCCCGGCGAAATGACCTTGATCGTTGGCCCGAATGGCTCAGGGAAATCCTCACTACTTTGGTGGATGAGCAGTCAAATCCAGGGCCACGAGACTCGGACTCTTCATGCGCACCGCCCAGTGACCATGGAGTCGTCAGCATCCAAATTTTCCGCCGCGGATGCCTCAAGTCACGCCACCTGGGTAGCCGCGGCCGACAGAGATGCGCGGTCTCGCTATCAAGATGCGTATTCTACTAGCAGGCCGAACCTCACCCTTCACAGACTAGCTAGTGCACAGAATTATCGCAGCAACCGCATTGCGGATGCTTTCGACAGCGGCACGACCCCGGACCTTGACAACCTAGGCCAGGCCCCCCTCCGCAGTATCGGCGAAATTTTAGAGTCGAGCGGACTTCCAATGAGGCCCTCCATCAACACGGACGGCCTGATCGAGTTTACCCGGACAGAGGATGGGGTGAAGGTTCCACTACAGGAGGCTTCCGACGGCGAGCGGGCAGCCCTCCTCTTGAGTGCAGATGTCCTGACCGCCCCCGCCGATTGCATAACTGTAATCGACGAACCGGAAATGCACCTGCACCGAGACCTAGCTCCCCGCCTGCTCGCGGCGGCACTACAGAAGCGCCCCGACCAACACTTCATCGTTTCAACCCACGACGTCACCCTCGCAGCCGCATTGCCCAATGCAACCATCCTCGTCGTCAAGCAGGCCCACTGGAACGGCAAGTCCGTGACAGGATGGACCGTTGAGAGACTAGAACCGGGAGGCGATCTACCTGAGGAGGTAAGAAGGGGAATTCTCGGAGGAAGAACTCGAATCTTGTTTGTCGAGGGGAACGAGGTGAGCCACGACTCACGCCTCTATAGGGCCATGTTCCCAGACTGGACAGTCAAACCAGCAGGCTCATGCGAGACGGTGATCCGAATTGCAGCCGGAACTGCCGCCGCGCAAAATATCCACTGGCTGGAAGTTCGTGGCATCATTGACAATGACGCTCGAAGTGAGGAAGAGTGCCGTGCGCTGAACGAGCGCGGAGTGCACGTGCTCCCGGTCTGCGAACTTGAGTCCCTCCTCTACTTGAAGCCCGTCCTGGACCGCCTCACCTCCGACAAGGCCGAGGAGCTGGGCGAAGATTACGCTGCCAAGAGAAGCACCGTTGATACCGCGATCGCGCAGAGCCTATCGTCTGAGCAGGCCGGAGTTAAGCTCGCTTCCGATCTTGCCAAGAAGGTGGTCCACAGAAAGGCCGACAACGCATTAAGGGCCGCCATTGCCGAGAACCCCAATGCCGCCAGTCAAGGATTAACCGTCCAGATTGACTCGGATTACCCGAAACTTCTACAAAAATACCATTCACTGATCGGACAACAAGCCTACGAAAAAATCATAATGGAATACCCAGTTCGGAATATTGGCATGCGAGCAGAGATTGCCAAGAGCCTGGGCTACCGTCACTATGATGACCTAGAGAAGGCCGCCATATCTACGATCGTGAGGAACCACACGGTTCGCGCAGAGCTTGCGAAGCAGAGCGGCCTTGAGCCACTGCTGGGGGCCCTTTCCAGGCCAAGTGCTGAGTCGGACGGGCCGACTGCTCCGCCACACGCATAGAGCAGCGTGAGGAGTTTCTGCACTGGTTCAAGGCGCGCCTCCGGCGCGCGGGGTCCGGCCGCTGACGCGGCCGGCGCTGCGCTGCGGCCTCCGGCCGTTCTCGCGCTCGGCCGCGTCAGCTCCCCGTCCCCGGGCATGACGAAGGGGCGCCTCGGAACTGCTCCGAGACGCCCCCGCGGTAGCCATGGTGTGCTAGATGCCGTTGAGCTGCTGCGCCCGCAGGCGCCAGTTGAGGTCGTCTGCCGTTTTACCGCACCCTGGGCAGTCGCCGCTCATCAGGTCGCTACGGACAGCACTCTCGTTGTACGAGTCGGCGCTCTCGACCTCGCCTTGAAAGCGCGACCCGCAATCCGGGCATTTCAAGTCACGTCGCGTAGTGGTAGTCATACGCTTAGTGAAGCATGCTGAGACTGTAGCCGACAATGGTTGCTGCCCTTGGCTGAGTAGGTGCGCGGTCCGCCACGTGGGGCGCAGAGGACCTGGCCTCAGGCCAGAGTTGCCGGGCTTCGCAGCCCGGACCCGCGAGCCGACGCGATCCGCCGGAGTTCTCACGAGCCGGCACCACCACGACGAGGCGGCGGATCACGCCGGACCGAGGACACGCGAACCCTGGCCAGCCAGCACGCAAGCTGTGGCACATTTGTGGCACACGTGGTCCTTAAACACCCCTCCCCCACGTCAGGCAACGGAAGACAAAACAGCAGGTCAGAGCGATCCCACCGGCGTGAACAGCGCCGCCGATGGCACTCCTAAAGCGGGTGTCGCAAGTTCGCATCCTGCCGGGGGCCCGACGCCCCATCGCGGCTCGCTGGCCGTGCGTCGACTCCGGTCACCGTGATCACGCTGCTCTTGGGGCCGGCCCTCCCGTTCGCGCCCGGGATCCGATGACAAGGGTCTCCGTTCCGCCCGAGCGAGGGCGAGAGGGCGGTGCGGGCGCAGGGCGGCGGGCGGGAAGGCGGGGGGCGGTTCGGCATACGACCTGGGTCGTAGGCGAGTCCCGACCAAAGGTTGATGCGCACCCGCGCCTGGCCCGGCAGACTGGTGACTACACGGCAGGGGCCGGGCACGCTGCGCCGGGGGGACGCAGCGTGCCCGGCGCCTCCGGCGCCGACA
>CAKZIH010000329.1 GCA_936931335.1 uncultured Nostocoides sp.
GCATCACCACTTGCCTGGCCGAAATCACCACGACGGACGGGCTCGACGGCGGGCCTGCGGCCATCGGCCACCCTGTCGAGGGAGCCACCGTCACCGTGCTCGACTCATCGGGTACCCGGGTTCGCTCGGGGCAGTCCGGACATGTGGCTGTGGCCGGACGCCTTGCCCTGGGTACTACCCGCGGGGACAGCAGCCTCGACCCGCTGGCAACGACGACCATCGACGGCGAGCGCTTCTACTTTACGGGCGACACCGGGTATGTCGATCCCGCACGCGGGCTTGTGATCACCGGGCGCTGCGACAGGCAGGTGAAGATCCGCGGATTTCGTGTCGATCCCGACGAGGTCGAGAACTTGCTGCGCCGCCACCCGGATATCCGTGACTGCGCCGTGGCCAGCGACCCGACCGGGTCCACGCTGCGCGGGTACTACACGATCGCTGCTGATCAGACCGCGCCCAGGCACAGCCAAGTGCTCGCTCACCTGCGCGCCCTGTTACCCGCGTATGCCGTACCGAGCGTCCTGAATCGGGTCGACGCGCTCCCACAGACGCGCCACGGCAAGATCGACTACCGGACACTGGTCGCGCAGACCGACTTTGGCGCCGACGACCATGCCGCGACACCGGTCGTCCTGGACACCGCTATCGAGCAAGCTGTGGCCTCCGTGTGGACACAGGTACTTGACATCGAGCGCGACCAGCTCGGGATCGCGTTCTTCGACGCCGGCGGCACCTCGATCGCCGCAGCGGAGCTCGTCGCGCGCGTCCGCGCCAGTCTCGGCATCCACGTCCGCTATGTGCGCGCGCTCATCGAACAGCTGCTCCGGCACCCGCAGTTCTCAGGCTTCTGCCAGGCGGTCGCCGAGGCACGCGCGGGCACCCTGGAGGCACAGGCTGATCCGCGTGAGGTGATGGAGGCCGATCTCGCCCGCAGCATCAGGCCCGACTCACCAGCTCACGCGAACGCACCGGTCCTGGACTCGTCATCGACGATCCTGCTGACCGGGGCGACCGGCTTCCTGGGCTCCCATCTGCTGCCTCGTCTACTTGAGGCCACCCCCGCCCGCATCGCCTGCCTGGTCCGAGCGCCCTCCGAGGAAACCGCCCGGCAACGGCTCCGGGCTGGGTGGCACGCATACGGGTCCGAGCCGGACATCCCCGACGATGCCTTGGACCGGATCGACCTCGTCCTCGGCGATCTCGCCAAGCCGAGTCTCGGACTCGATACCGGGGACTTCGGCCAGCTCGCCGTGCGCACCAGCCTCATCGTTCACTCCGGTGGAACCGTGAACTTCATCTACCCATACACGGAGATGAAGGCGGCCAACGTCGACGGCACCTACGAACTGCTCCGGCTAGCGGCGGTCAACGCCGCCCCGTTCCACCACGTCTCGACCATGGCGGTCATCGCCGGTCAGGGTATCACTGGAACCCGGCAGGTGAGCGAGGACGACCCCTTGGCTGATCTCGACCAGCTGGGTGTCAGGTACGCCGAGAGCAAGTGGGTCTCCGAGCAGCTGGTCCACGAGGCTGGGCGCGCTGGCCTGCCGGTGGCCATCTATCGCGCCGCCGACATTTCCGGGCACAGTAGCCGCGGGACGTGGAACACGGCCACAGAGATGTGCTGCATGAAGCGGTTCATCCGCGACATCGGGGCGATCCCGCGAGCCGAACTGCCGATGGACTACACCCCGGTTGACGTGTTCGCCGACGCCCTCGTCCACATCGCCATCCGCGAGGCGGCCGACGGGCGCGTCTATCACCTCACGAACCCGCACAAAGCGCACATCCGACTGTTGCAGCAGCGACTGGCCGTGCGCGGCCACGACATCGGGGAACTCGACTGGGATGACTGGGTCGCGCGCATGATCGACCTGGCCGTGACCGACCCCGACCACCCGATGACGCCATTCGCACCGTTGTTCATCGACAAGTGTCCCAGCGGGCAGATGAGCGTCGCCGCGATGTACCTCGAAGACACCTTCCCCGCGTTCACCCGCACGAACGTCGAGCGTGCGCTGGCCGGCACCGATATCACCTTTCCCGAGGTCGACTCCGACCTCATCGACAGCTATCTCGACTTCCTGGAACGAAAGGAGTTCCTGTGAGCCTGGCGAGGAAGATGTCGGCCTTGCCATTGGTGTCCCCGGGCACGAGATTGCTCGCGGCCGAGGTGAATACGAGGTAGCGGCCGGTGAGGCTGGCCGACGGGTCACTCGAGGGCCCATTGCCCACGGTGGCAGCGGAGGCCGGGGTGGTCGCCAGCGCGCAGACGAGGCCACCGGTGAGGGTGTTCGCCAGGGCGTGACGGAACGGACGTGTGGTCATGGGTCCTTCCCTTCGTGCGCCGGCCAGGGTGGCGACACCCCCACGGCCGTCAAACACGGGCTTTGTGAGCTCGACAATGCTTTGGCCCAACCAATCGCTCGCGCGGTCTCATCGAGCCGATTCTCGAGGCCTGGTGCCGCCTGGATACCCTTGCGCCCATGGCCAAGACCACCTCGACCGTCGATACCGTCGTCAATCTCTGCAAGCGCCGGGGATTCGTCTTCCCGTGCGGCGAGATCTACGGCGGTACCCGCTCGGCGTGGGACTACGGGCCCCTGGGTGTGGAGCTCAAGGAGAACATCAAGCGGCAGTGGTGGCGCTCGATGGTCACCAGCCGCGATGACATCGTCGGCTTGGATTCCTCGATCATTCTGCCCCCGGACGTATGGCGTGCCTCCGGCCACGTCGCGGCCTTCGTCGATCCGCTGATCGAATGCCTCAATTGCCACAAGCGATTCCGGCTCGATCACCTCCAGGAGGCGATCGCAGAGAAGGAGGCCAAGAAAGGCAAGGAGCTCGACCCCGACTCGGTCGCGCCGGAAACCATCGGCTGCCCCGGCTGTGGCACCCGCGGACAGTGGACCGAGCCGCGCCAGTTCAACGGTCTGCTGCGCACCCACCTCGGCGTCGTCGAGGACGAGTCGGGCCTGCACTATCTGCGTCCGGAGACCGCCCAGGGCATCTTCGTCAATTTCCTCAATGTCATGAATGCCGCGCGGATGAAGCCGCCGTTCGGCATTGCGCAGACCGGCAAGTCCTTCCGCAACGAGATCACCCCGGGCAACTTCATCTTCCGCACCCGCGAGTTCGAGCAAATGGAGATGGAGTTCTTCGTCAAGCCGGGTGAGGACGAGCAGTGGCACCAGTACTGGATCGACGAGCGGATGCGCTGGTACACCGACCTCGGCATCAATCCCGACAACCTGCGCATCTTCGAGCACCCCGCCGAGAAGCTCTCGCACTACTCCAAGCGGACCGTCGACATTGAATATCGCTTCGGTTTCACTGGGTCCGAATGGGGTGAGCTTGAGGGCATCGCCAATCGCACCGACTTCGACCTGTCCACTCACAGCAAGGCCTCCGGCACCGACCTGGTGTACTTCGATCAGGCGAGCGGGGAGAAGTACACGCCATACGTCATCGAACCGGCTGCCGGCCTGTCGCGCTCGCTGATGACCTTCCTGGTGGACGCCTATGCCGAGGACAGCGCCCCCAACACCAAGGGCGGCGTGGACACCCGCGTGGTGCTGCGCCTGGACCACCGCCTCGCGCCGATCAAGGCCGCGGTGCTGCCGCTGTCGCGCAATGCCGATCTGTCGCCCAAGGCGCGCGATCTCGCCGCGACGCTGCGCAAGCACTGGAATGTCGATTTCGACGACGCGCAGGCGATCGGCCGTCGTTACCGCCGCCAGGACGAGATCGGCACGCCCTACTGCATCACCGTGGACTTCGACACCCTGGAGGATCAGGCCGTGACCATCCGCGAACGGGACTCGATGGCCCAGGAGCGGGTCGGGTTGGACCAGGTCGAGGGCTATCTGGCGGCACGGCTGCTCGGCTGCTGAGCCGGTTTCCCGTCATACGAATGCCCGGGTCACCTGGTGACCCGGGCATTCGCTGTGTTCAGGTGTGTGCTCGAGCAGGCGGTCAGCTGACTTGCCCGGACGTCATTCGGACGCGGTCGGCGTGCGGACCAGTGCTCCCCAGTCCAGGTCGTTGGCGTCGGTGAGGTCGTCGAGCACCTTCTCGGCTCCGGAGTCGCGCAGTTCGGCGGCACCGAAGCCGCCGGTGAGCACGGTGACGCAACCCAGCCCCGCCTTGGCGGCCGCGGACACGTCATACACGGTGTCGCCGACCATGACCGCTCGGTCCGCGCTGACCTTGTCGATCGCCGCGTGCACCAGGTCGGCGTCGGGCTTGGAGGCCTCGACATCGGCGCTGGAGACAATGGCGTCGATGTAGTCGTCAACATCCAGGGATTTGATCGCCTTTTCCACCGCGTCCTTCTCGCCAGAGGAGGCGATGGCGACGAGGAAGCCACGCTCGTGCACGCTGCGGATCAATTCGGACGCGCCGGGCAGGGGGTAGGCCTCGTCGGAGAGCTTGTCGTACTCCTTCTGCCACGCCTTGCGCAGCGCGTCACCTTCCTTCTCCTCGACCTGCGCGCCCAGCAGTTCCTCGACGAGCTTGTCGCCGCCCATACCGATAGTGCGGTGGATGCGATAGGTCGGGATCCGGTGATCGTTCGCCTCGAAGGCGCGCAGCCACGCCAGGGCATGCAGGTAGTTGGCGTCGACGAGGGTGCCGTCGACGTCGAGGATGACGAGATCGCGGGTGTCGGACATACGGATGGGCACCTAACTTTCGGGCGGTGGAAGGGACTTCCACGAAGCCTAGGTCGCAATCCGGTGGCTATTCGCGATCACGGCCGGGCTGGTCTCGGGTACTGGACCGCGGCGGAGGCCTATCCTGGAGTGCCATGAGCGAAGACGCGACGATGCGGCCTCCCGAGGGCGCCGATGATGCCGTGCTGGAGCAGGCGAGCCCGCGCGAGCGCGACCCGGAGCGCTATGGCAAGAGCGGCAAGCTCAAGGCCGCGGCATACGACGAGGAGATGGAGCGGCTCCAGGAGCAACTCGTGTTGCTGCAGTACTGGATCCAGCGGCAGGGCCTCAAGGTGCTGGTGATCTTCGAGGGCCGCGGCAGCGCCGGCAAGGGCGGGGTGATCAAGCGGATCACTGAGCGCACCAGCCCCCGGACCGTGCGCGTTGTCGCACTGCCGAAGCCGACCGAGCGCCAGCGCACTCAGTGGTATTTCCAGCGGTATGTCGAGCATCTGCCCGCCGCGGGGGAGATGGTGCTCTTCGACCGGTCCTGGTACAACCGCTCCAATGTCGAGTGGGTGATGGGCTATTGCACCGAGGAGGAGCACGCGGAATTCCTGCGCAGTTGCCCGGAATTCGAGCGGATGCTGGTGCGCTCGGGGATCATCGTGCTCAAGTACTGGTTCTCGGTGTCCTTCGACGAGCAGACCAAGCGGTTCGAGGCGCGCAATGCCGAGCCGCTCAAGCGCTGGAAGCTCTCCGACATGGACCTGGCCGAGCACGAGCTCTACGTCAAATATTCGATGGCCAAGGACACCACCTTCCAATACACCGATATCAAGCAGGCGCCCTGGTATGTCGTGCCCTCCGACGACAAGCGCGCCGCCCGGCTCAACTGCATCACCCACCTGCTGAGCCAGTTCGACTACGAGGACGTGGCCCCCGAGGAGGTCGTCCTCCCGCAGATGCAGCAACTGCCGTATGTCCGTCCGCCCATGTCCGAACAGACCTTCGTCCCGCAGGTGTTCTAAACCGGCTGGGCTCGCGACGACCCGGATTGAGCCGGGCTCAAACCGGGATGGTGACCAGACAAAAGGGGTGCCCGGCGGGGTCGGCGAAGACCTGCCATTCCCCGGGGCCCGGGTCGCGGACGTCACCGAGCACCCTGGCGCCGGCCTCCCGCACCCGCGCGGCGGCTCTGGCCAGATCCTCGACGAGCAGGTCGAAGTGCACCTGGGACTCCCCGGTGTCGCCGGGCCAGGGCGGCGGAACATAGCCCTCGACCCGGTGAAAGGACAGCCGTCCCACCGGCGCCCAGTCCAGCGTCAGCCAGTCGTCGTCGCCGTATGCCGGGTCCAGGTCCAGCACGTCTTGCCAGAACGCGCTCAACTGCCGCGGATCCGCGCACTCCAGCACCAACTGCGTGAACTTGCCCACGGCTGCCATGGCGGCCACGGTAGCGGCCCGCTACAGCAGATCGAGTGTTTCGGCCAGGTCGTCGACGAGATGGGTGGCGTCGCCCATGGGCCGCCCGGCGCCCAGTGCCTGCAGGGTCGGCCAGACCGGAATCGTCTCGGTCCAGTGCCGGTGACCGACGAGGATGAGCGGTGGCGGGCGTTCGCTCGAGTAGTAGGAGCGGGTGGCGGTCTGGAAGATCTCCTGCACCGTGCCCGCCGCACCGGGCAGCACCACCACCCCGGCGCCGGCGTGCGCCAGCAGCCAGTCCTCCCGCAGCGCATTGGAGAAGTACTTGGCGATGCCCTCCGCGAAGACATTGGGCGGCTCGTGCCCGTAGTACCAGGTGGGGATGCCCAGACTGCGCGCCGCCCGCTGGGGCGTATCGGCCGCCCGTAACATCTCCCGCGCGGCGAACCCGCAGGCCGCCCAGGCGGAGATATCGGGCACGAAGCTGGGCACGGTGGCGAGCGGGTCCAGGGCCGCGCTGAGGGACTCGGGAGTCGCCGCGCTCGCCCCGAGATTGGCGGCCTCCATCGCCCCCGGCCCGCCGCCGGTGACCACGAGCAGGCCGCGCTCCGCGAGCCCGAATCCGAGGCGGGCGGCCGCCGCATACTCGGCGGT
>CAKZIH010000330.1 GCA_936931335.1 uncultured Nostocoides sp.
GCGGCGCGCCACACGTCCCCGGGAGTGGCGCCCGGATTGATGACTACCTCGCCATTGGCGGCAGCCAGGCGGATCAACCCGGGTTGGTCGGCGGCGTCCGATCTCGCCGTGTCCGCGGCCAGCGCCGCCGTGTCTAGGGCCGGTATGCCGTCGCGGCTCACCCCGAGTTCGCGCAGGGTGGCGGTCAGCGCGAGGCCGCCCTGGGTGGCGCCGAGCAGGCACCAGCGACCGGGGGAGGCGTGGCGACCGACGGTGACGCCGGCCCGGGTCAATTCGAGGATGGTCTGGGCCGGCAGGCCCGGGTCCGCCGTCCGCAGCAAAGCCTCCGCCGAACCCGCGGAATCGAACTCATCCCCAGGCCGGTAGCAGCCCAGGCCTACCGCCGCGACCTGGTGGTCGTGACCGGCCACGGTGAGGATCGCGCCGTCGAGCGCGGCCAACGGGCCGTCGGTGCGGGCCTGGCCAGCGGGTGCGCCCGCGTCGATGAGGTTGTCGACCACCCCGGCCGGGGCGCCCGACCAGGCGAGGGCATCGGCATACGGGCGGCCGGTGGCCAGCTCGAGCCAACCGGTGCGGGAGGCGAGGGAGTATTCGTGCACCGGGTCGCCGCCGAGGTCGCGCACGATCCATTCCGCGACGCTGTAGCGGCGCACGGCGGCCGCGGTCGCCGGGACGTGCTCGCGTAGCCACCGGTGTTTGGTCAGCGACCATTGGGGCCACAGCGGCAGGCCGGTGGTGGCGCAGAATGCCGCTTCGCCGAGATCCGCGGCCAACTGCGCCACCAGATCCCGGTCGCGGTCGTCATGCCAGGCGATTACCGGGCCGAGCGGAGCATCCGCGGCATCGACGAGCACGCCGGACTCGCCCATGCTGGCCACGCCCAGGGCGAGTACGCGGGCCTGCGGGAGTTGGGCCAGCGCGTCCGCGATCGCTTTCCGGGCCGCCGTGGCGAGTTGCCGGGCGTCGCTCTCGGAGCCGGTCGCCACCTCGCGCCAGGGCGTGAGCGCCCGGCCCACGGCCAGTTCCTCACCGGCCCTGGAGAGCAGCAGCGCCTTGATCGATGAGGTGCCGGCATCGACCCCGATCAGGACGTCCTGAGCCACGCCGCTCCTTGGTTTTGCTTGGATTTGGTTGCAAAACCTTGTCTACTCGCGCGGTGCGGCGGTGTCAAGCATTCGGCCGGGCCGCAGCCGCCTCAGCAGGCTGCGGCGACGGTGGTCAGGCTGTCGGAGGTGGTGCTTGAGGACGAGCCGCCCGCCGGCGAGCTGCTGCTCGACGACGAGGAGGAAGAGGACGATCCCGGAGCGTCCGTCGAACTGGCCGCAGACGTGCTCGAACTCGTCGTGGTCGGGTTCTCCGAGGTGGCATTGGCGACCAGCGCGTGGATCTTGCGGTAGTCCGGCCGCGCCACATCGATCACGGTGTTAGTCAGGGCCAGGCTGCGCAGGGTTCCCTGGCCCTGGATGCGCTCGATCAGTGGCACCCAGGCCGACAGCTGCGACTGCGGGATGTTGACCGACACATTTTCCTTGAGCACCTTGGCCAGTTCCGGGTAGCGCAGCAGCATGTTGGCCGGCTGGACTTGGTCGATCAGCGCACCCATCACGCACCGCTGCCGACGCATCCGGGAGAAGTCATCGGTGGTGGCGCGCGAACGGGCATACCAGAGGGCGTGGTAGCCGTCGAGGTGCTGGGGACCCTTTTCGATCCATCCGGAGGTGCCTACCACGGTGCCATCGGACAGCGCCTTGCAGGAGATGCAGACGCGTTCCTTGACGTTGATGTCCACCCCGCCCATGGCGTCCACCAACGCCGCGAAACCGGACAGGTCGATGACCACCGTGTTGTCGATGCGCTGGCCGATGACCTCGCCGATGACGTCGCGGATCGACCGCAGGCCCGGGTTCGGGTCGTTGGGGAAGAGGTCGGGATGGTCGGTGGCCAGCGTCCAGATGCCATTGATCAGGCATTCGTCGCCGCAGTTGTACCCATCCGGATAGAGCTCGGAGAGCGGATTGCTCTTGGGGATCGGGGCATTCTCCAGATTGCGCGGTATGCCGATGAGCACGGCATCGCCGGTGCGCGGGTTGATGCTGGCGACCATCATCGAGTCGGTGCGCACCCCCACCCGGTCGGTCCCCGCATCCGAACCGAGGAAGAGCACATTGACCCGGGCCACCCCCGCCCACGGGTCATCCGCCTGGACGTTCGGACCGCCGTCGGTGCTGGTGGCGCCGGCCGTGTCGCCGGTGCCGGACCCGCCGTCGAAGACCTCCGCGACCAGCGAGCGCTGGATGCCGAGGGTATGCACGGCATACGCGCTGGGGGCGGCCACGGCCAAGCAGCACAGGAAGGCGACCATCGAGCTGGCCAGCCGCTCGTCGCGGGACAGTCCGCGCGGGCGGGTGACCACGGCGGTCAGGACGATGGAGACCATCCAGATCGCGGCGCCGATGAGCACCGCCCAGATCAGCACCAGCAGCGTGGTGCGGGAGAGCCCGACCTCGAGCACCGAGCCGACCAGGCCGGTGGAGAGCAGCTTGAAAATCGCGTAGATCAGCAACAGCGCCACGATGCCGAGCAGCAGCCGGCCCAGGCCGCGCAGCCGGGTGCGCAGCAGCCCCGCGCCGGGCAAGAGGGTGCCCAGCACGGTCATCGCATAGCTGTGCCGCAGGCCCGAGGTGCCGCGGTGGGCCGGTGGCCTGGCAGGCGGTGGTGCGCTCATCCCCGGTGTTCTTCCTCGTTCAGGGCGGTGAACCGTGTCGAGCACGGAGTTGTCATGGAGACGCCGAACGTGGCCGAAGGGTTGGCCGGCGGCCGCTGGCGCATCAATCTGGCAGATGGTAGCCCGCGCAGTTTTGCGCCAGCAGGCCCTCACCGACCAGGGCGTCGAGCAGCCGGCGCACGCGTTCGGGTTCGTCCACACCGAGCAGCACTCCAGCGTCCACCGGATGGTCGGCGGCGCGCACCAGGCTCATGATCCGCCCGCGCACCTGGCGGTCCGAGCCGGCATACCCCTGGCTGCGGCGCACGGCGCCGACGTATGCCGGATAGCCCCGTTCGCGCCAGCGGCACAGGTCGGCGACCGGGCAGTCGTCGCAGCGCGGCGCGCGGGCGGTGCAGACCAGGGCACCGAGTTCCATGGCGGCGACATTCCACCCGTTGGCGCGCTCGCTGGTCGCCGGCATCCAGGCGTCGGCGAGCTCGCGTTCCGCGCGAGTCGGTGCCGGCCCGGCCTGCGCTTGCCCCAGGGCGATCCGGGCGAGCACCCGGCGCACATTGGTGTCGATGACGGTCAGCGGATTGCCGAAGGCGAAGCTGCTGACCGCGGCCACGGTGTAGGCGCCCACTCCGGGCAGGGCGGCGAGTTCTTCGGGGCGGGCTGGCACCCGGCCGTCGTGCCGCTCCACCATGGCCCGGGCCGCGGCGTGCAGGTTGACGGCACGGCGCGGGTAGCCCAGCCGGTCCCAGGCGCGAATGACGTCCGCCACCGGCGCCGCGGCCAGGGCCGCCGGGGTGGGCCAGCGCGCCAGCCAGGCCTGCCAGGGCGCGAGGATCCGGGCGATCGGGGTTTGCTGGGCCATGATCTCGCTGACGTAGATCCCCCAGGGCGAGCATTCGGGGCGGCGCCAGGGCAGGTCGCGACCGCACACGGCATACCAGGCCAGGACGGCGTCGTGGACGCGCGTGCGGAAGTCCTGCTCGGCGGCCACGCTCACACGTAGCGTTCGAGGATGCTCGACTCGGCGAGCCGAGTCAGCCCCTCGCGGATGGCGCGCGCCCGGCCCTCGCCGACGCCGTCGACGAGCATCAGATCCTCCAGGGTCGCCGCGAGCAGTCGCTGCAGTGAGCCGAAGTGGTCGACCAGCCGCTCGAACACCGGGCCCGGCAAACGGGGAATCTTGTTGAGGATCCGGTAACCGCGCGGGGAGATATTGGAGTCCAGGCCGTCCGGGCCGCCCAGGCCGAGGATCGCGGCGCAGGAGGCGGGGTCGAGCAGGTCGGTGCTGCTCAGGTCGGTCAATCCGGTGACCACGCCCTCCACCGTGCCCGGCTCGACGGTGCCCTCCGGCAGGTAGTCGCGGATCAGCCACTCCAGGTCGTCCAAGAGTCCGGTGGTCAGCTCGTCGAGTTGGAGGGTGAGCAGTCGGCCGTCCACGCCGAGTTCCACGACATAGCCGGTGACCTCGGTGCTGATCCGGCGCACCATTTCCAGCCGGCGCAGCACTGCCGCCACATCGCGGATGGTGACCAGGTCCTCGATCTCCAGCGCAGAGAGGGTGGCGGTGACCTCATCGAGCCGGGCCCGGTAGCGCTCCAGCGTGGCCAGCGCCTGGTTGGCGTGGCTGAGGAGTTCGCTGGAGGGGGCCAGCACATGGCGGCGGTCGCCGACATAGAGGGCGACGATGCGCATCGACTGGCTCACCGAGACCACCGGGAAGCCGGTCTGCTTGGCGACGCGTTCGGCGGTGCGGTGGCGGGTGCCGGATTCGCTGGTCTCGATGCTCGGGTCGGGCACCAGTTGCGTTGCCGCGCGCACGATCCGGCTCAGGTCGGAGCTGACCACGATCGCGCCGTCCATCTTGGCCAGCTCGCGCAGCCGGGTGGCGGAGAACTCGATGTCCAGCGGGAAACCGCCCGTGCTCAGCGCCTCGACCTGGCGGTCCTGGCCCAAGACGATGAGCGCGCCGGTGCGGCCGCGGATGATCCGCTCCAGGCCGTCGCGCAGCTCGGTGCCGGGAGCGAGCGCGGCGAGCGTGGAGCGGTAAAGCTCCTCTTCGGTCTGCTGCGCCGGCACCGGCCGTCCCTCGTCTTCCGCTCTCGTCTCGGCCCGCCCGAGCCCGTATGTCCGTACACCTCGCCGGGGAGTTGGGGGGCGCGCGGTAGGACGCAGTGTATAGAGCGGGGGTTGTCAGTGCCTGCGCATACGGTCTGGGGTATGGCGAAGACGACCCGGACGAGCACCTTCCGCTGCAGCGAATGCGGTTGGGAGAGCGTGAAATGGGTGGGCCGGTGCGGCGAATGCCAGGCCTGGGGCACGGTGAGCGAGGTCGGTGGGCCGACCACCCGCACCGCGGCGGTGACGAGCCCGGCGCGGCGGCCGGTGCCGATCGGCGAGGTCGACCTCACCCAGGCCCAAGCCCGGCCGACCGGGGTGGCGGAGTTCGACCGGGTGCTGGGTGGCGGGCTGGTACCCGGTGGCGTGGTGCTAGTGGCCGGTGAGCCCGGCATCGGCAAGTCGACGCTGCTGCTCGATGTCGCCGCCCGCGCCGCCCGGGGTGGGGATGACGTCCTCTATGTCAGCGGGGAGGAGTCCGCGCCTCAGGTGCGCGCCCGCGCCGAGCGGATCGAGGCGATGGCCCGCTCGCTCTATCTCGCCTCCGAGACCGACCTGGGCACGGTGCTGGGACAGATCGCCCAGATCTCACCGAAGCTCGTGATCATCGACTCGGTGCAGACCCTCGCCAGCGCCGAGGTGGAAGGCGCGGCGGGCAATGTCTCGCAGGTGCGCGAGGTAGCCGGCGCGCTGATTGCCACCGCCAAGAAGCTGGGTATGGCGATCGTCCTGGTGGGGCATGTGACCAAGGACGGCTCGATCGCCGGCCCGCGCATCCTGGAGCACCTGGTCGATGTGGTGGTCGCCTTCGAGGGCGAGCGCCATTCGCGGCTGCGGCTGGTCCGGGCGGTGAAGAACCGGTTCGGGCCGACCGACGAGGTGGGCTGTTTCGATCTCAGCGATGCCGGGATCACCGGGCTGCCCGATCCGAGCGGGCTTTTCCTGTCCTCGCGGGGAGAGAGCGTGGCGGGGACTTGCGTGACCGCGACCCTGGAGGGCCGGCGGCCACTGATCGTGGAGGTCCAGGCGCTGGTTTCCACCTCGGGGATCCCCACGCCGCGGCGGGCGACCCATGGTGTGGACCCCAGTCGGGTAGCGATGCTGCTGGCCGTCCTGGAGCAGCGTGCGGGGGCCCCGCTGCGGGGTTCGGATGTCTATATCTCGACGGTGGGTGGGGTCACCCTGCGCGAGCCGGCCGCGGATCTTGCGCTGTCCCTAGCGATCGCCAGTGCGGTCACCGACAATGCCGTGCCGGCGCAGACGGTCGCCTTCGGCGAGGTGGGCCTGGCGGGGGAGATCCGGCCGGTGCAGGGCATCGAAAGGCGGCTGGCGGAAGCCGCCCGGCTGGGTTTCGCCACCGCGATGGTGCCGCCTGGAGTGCGAGGCAGCGCGGGCTTGCCCTCGGGGATTCGGATTATCGAGGTGCCGGATATCAAGACCGCGGTGGCGCGGATGCTCAAGGCCGCCCAGCAACCTCGGGCGGAGCTGCGTCCACTGCGTTGATGGTCAAACTGAGCATAAGAAGACCCGGCGCGGGTCGGGGGCTAGACCGCGCCGGGTTGGCATGGGGTCGCCCGCGTCAGCGGGCGGCGGGTTCGCTCGCGGAAAAGATCAGTGGGAGAAGGCGTGCCGGTAGTAGACCGGGATGCTCAGCTGGTGGGAGCGGCGCTGCGAGCGGTGACGCACGAGCGCGGGCAGTCCTGCGGCGGCAGCGACGACCAGGGCCAGGCCGGCGACGGCGAGGACGGTGATCAGGTAGGCAACCAGGCCGGTGAGGTGGAGGTTGACAAGCATCTGAACGATCCCTTCTGCGGAGTAGCCCTACATCTGTAGTGCTTTCAATTGAGACTCTACACCTGTAGTGATTCCGGTGCAAGCCGGCATGACCGGGGGGCAGAATTGCCGCCATGGTTCTTCCCCCACCCGCCGCTGGCG
>CAKZIH010000331.1 GCA_936931335.1 uncultured Nostocoides sp.
CTCCGATCTGTCGGTCCGTGCGGTGAGCATGACGATCGGCACCCCGGACTCGGCGCGGATGCGCTTGCAGACGGCGATGCCGTCCATACCGGGGAGCATCACGTCCAGCAGGATCAAGTCGGGACGGTGTTCGCGGAAGGCCGACAGTGCACTGGTGCCGTCGGCGACATGCGCCACGTCCAGGCCTTCATTGCGGAGCACGATGCCGAGCATCTCGGCCAAGGCCAGGTCATCGTCGACGACGAGCACGCGACCCTTCACACCCACTGCCTTTCACCACGCCATGCCGATTTTGGTCATCATCACATATGCCCTGGCCTGGGCCGGTCAGGCCGCGCCCGGGGCGGCGCATCGCCGCGTCCGGGGAGCGCGCCCCAGACGCGGCGCGGCGCGCGAGTCGCAGCTCAGTAGCGGTAGTGCTCGGGCTTGTACGGGCCGGCCACGTCCACATCGAGGTACTCGGCCTGGTCCTTGCGCAGCTGCGTCAGTTCCACCCCGAGGGCGTCGAGGTGCAGCCGGGCGACCTTCTCATCGAGCTTCTTGGGCAGGGTGGCCACCAGCGGGGCGCCAGCCTCGTCGCGATAGGCGTCGGGGTGGGCGAAGAGCTCGATCTGCGCGATCGTCTGGTTGGAGAAGCTGTTGGACATCACGAAGCTCGGGTGCCCGGTGGCATTGCCCAGGTTCATCAGCCGACCCTCGGACAGCACGATGATCGAGCGGCCGTCCTCGGCGAAAGTCCACTCGTGGACCTGAGGCTTGATCTGGGTCTTGGTGATCCCCGGGGTGCGCGCCAGGCCGGCCATATCGATCTCGTTGTCGAAGTGGCCGATGTTGGCGACGATCGCCTTGTTCTTCATCGCGCCCATGTGCTCGGCGGTGATCACGTCGAAGCAACCGGTCGCGGTGACAAAGATGTCGCCCATGGTCACGGCCTGCTCCATGGTGGTCACCTGGAAGCCGTCCATCGCGGCCTGCAGCGCGCAGATCGGGTCGATTTCGGTGACCACCACGCGAGCGCCCTGGCCGCGCAGGGATTCTGCGCAGCCCTTGCCCACATCGCCATACCCGGCGACCACGGCGACCTTGCCGCCGATGAGCACATCGGTGGCCCGGTTGAGTCCGTCGACGAGCGAATGGCGGCAGCCGTACTTGTTGTCGAACTTGCTCTTGGTCACCGAGTCGTTGACATTGATGGCCGGGAAGAGCAGTTCGCCGGTAGCGGCGAGCTGGTAGAGGCGGTGCACCCCGGTGGTGGTCTCCTCGGTGACGCCGCGGATGCCCTCGGCGATCCGGGTCCATTTCTGCGGGTCGGCCGCGAGGGTGGCGCGCACGAGTTCCTTGAAGACGCCGAACTCCTCGGAGTCCTCGTCGCTGGCGGGCGGCACCTGGCCGGCGGCCTCCCACTCCCGGCCCTTGTGCACGAGCATGGTCGCGTCGCCGCCGTCGTCGAGGATCATGTTCGGTCCCTCGCCGCCGGGCCAGGTCAGGATCGCGTCGGTGCACTGCCAGTACTCCGGTAGGGTCTCGCCCTTCCAGGCGAAGACCGGCACGCCCTGCGGGTCCGCCTCGCTGCCGTTCGGACCGACGACCACAGCCGCGGCGGCCTCGTCCTGGGTGGAGAAGATATTGCAGCTCGCCCAGCGCACCTGCGCGCCGAGCGCGACCAGGGTCTCGATGAGCACCGCCGTCTGCACGGTCATGTGCAGGGAGCCGGCGATCTTGGCCCCGGCCAGGGGCTGGCTCGCGCCATACTCGGCGCGCAGCGCCATCAGGCCGGGCATCTCATGCTCGGCCAGGCGAATCTGGTGACGGCCGGCTTCGGCGAGGCTGAGATCGGCCACCGTGTAGTCGAAGGACATGCGCAAACTTCCCTGGGGTGTCGGGTCGGTCAGAAGGTGGCCGGCGCCGCCGCTCTCGGCGCGCGGGTCATCGCCCACGCCGGGAGGTCCAGTCTATCCAGCCGGGCGACGGGCCGAGTTGACGAGCAACACCGGGATGCCGTCGGTGACCGGATAGGCCAGGCCGCAGTCGGTGCCGGTGCACACCAACTCGAGGGAAGCGTCGCGGGTCTCGTCCCGCAGTTCGCTCAGGCACTGCGGGCAGCGCAGCAGGTCGCGCACCCACGGGGTGATCGGGGTCTGGCTCATACCGGGTTCTCCTGCTCGTCGTTGTCGCCGCGGATGATCGCCAGCACAGTGTCGCGCACCCGCTCCATGGTCGCGGTGTCGGCGGCCTCGACATTGAGCCGCAGCAGCGGCTCGGTGTTGGACGGGCGGACATTCGCCCACCACATCGGATCGCCTCCCCCACCAGCGTCGTCCCCGCCCGGGTGGCGCACGGTCAGGCCGTCGAGTTCGTCCACGCTCAGCCCCTGCCCCTGCGCCCAGTCCCGAATGCGCACCAGCACGGCGGGGGCGTCGGCGACGGTGGTGTTGAGCTCACCGGAGGCGGCATAGGGGTCGTAGGCGGCGACCAACTCCGAGAGCGGACCGTCCTGCTCGCCGAGTGCGGCCAGGACGTGCAGGGCGGCGAGCATCCCGGTGTCGGCGAACCAGAAATCGCGGAAGTAATAGTGGGCGCTGTGTTCGCCGCCGAAGACTGCGCCCTCCTGCGCCATGACGGCCTTGATGTAGGAGTGGCCCACCCGGGTGCGCACGGGCCGGGCGCCGGCGGCGCGGATGGTCTGCGGGACCGCGTCGCTGGTGATCACGTTGTGCACCACCGCGATCTGCTCGATGGGGGTGCCATCCGCGACGGCGCGGGCGATCTCGCGCTCGGCGACCAGCGCGGTGATGGCGCTCGGGCTGACCGGCTCGCCGCGCTCGTCCACGACGAAACACCGATCGGCGTCGCCGTCGAAGGCCAGGCCGAGGTCGGCGCCAGCCGCGACGACGGCGCGCTGCAGATCGCGCAGGTTGGCCGGATCCAGCGGGTTAGCCTCGTGGTTGGGGAAGGTGCCGTCGAGCTCGAAGTACAGCGGCACGATCCGAATCGGCAGCTCAGATAGACCGGCCGCGGTGCCGAGGACGGCCGGGACGGTCAGACCGGCCATCCCGTTGGCGGCGTCCACCACCACGGTCAGGGGCCGGCTGGCGGATAGGTCGACCAGGTTGCGCAGGAAGGCGCCGTAGTCGGCGAGCAGATCGCGCCGCTGCGCGGCCGGGGAGGTCGACTCATCCGCTTTGGTGGTGTTATCGGCCCGGGTCTCGCTCCCGGCCCGGGTATGGCGCTCGGCCCCAGTGTCGCGGGCCTGGGCGGCGCTCTCCGCCTGGCCGTGACTGCCGTCGAGCAACTCCTGGGCGCGCTCGCGGATCTGCGGCAGGCCGCTGTCCGCGCCCACCGGGCGAGCCCCGGCGCGGGTCAGCTTGATCCCGTTGTAGGCCGCCGGGTTGTGGCTGGCGGTGAACATCGCCCCCGGCAGGTCCAGGTGCCCGCTGGCGAAATAAAGCCCGTCGGTCGCGGCCAGGCCGATCTCCACGGTGCCCACGCCGGCGGCCCGAACTCCCGCCGCGAAGGCCGCCGACAACTGCGGCGAGGAGGGCCGCATGTCGTGTCCGATGATTACGGACGCGGCGCCCTCGGGGACGGCGATGAGCTGGGCGAAGGCGGTCCCCAGCGCCTGGGCGACCCGCGCATTCAACTGCTCGGGGACCAGGCCGCGCACGTCATACGCCTTGACGATGGCGGACAGGTCAACTCCGGGCACGGCGGCATCGGGGGCGAGTTCGGACACGAGCATCAAGGGTATGCGGACCGCTCGCCCAGGCCGCGCAGTGGTGCGTCGGTCTCAGTCGAAGGCCCGTGCCGGTGTCAGTCGGAGGACTGGGGCACCGAGCGCAGGTGACCGCGCCGGTTGCGGGACAGGTCGGGCGCACCCATCGGTGCCGGGGCCGGCTTGCTCGCCGGCGCGGCGGGCGTGCCAGGGCGCCCGGCGTCGCGCACCACATTCGCCAGGGCGACGAGATCGTCGTGGGTCTCCGGCGGGGTGGCGTCGACGGCCAGGCGCACGACTTCCCAGCCCCGGGGGGCGGTGAGCCGTTCGGCGTGCCGGTCGCACAGGTCATACGAGTGCGGCTCGGCATAGGTAGCCAGCGGGCCGAGTACCGCCACCTGATCGGCATACACATAGGTGAGCGTCGCCGATGCCGCGCGGCCGCAGGCGGTCCGGGAGCACTGGCGGGCGAGAGTCACCCCGGCAGCCTAGGTCATCACTTCGGCCGCGCCGACCCGGCACGCCGTAGCATCCCTCTCGTGCCCCCCTCCCCCCGCCGCGGCCGCGAACGCCATGGTCGCGGGCCGCGCGGCCCCCTCGCCTGGCCGCCGGTGCCCGCCATGGACAGCCGTCGGGAGCAGTTCGACGATCTGGTCCTCGAGGTCGCCCGCCGGTATGACGGGGTGCTGGGCACCCGGTATGCCGCCACCGAGTTCGCGGTTGAGGATGTCCCGCCGAGCGACCCGGCGCCCTGGGAGGAGCGGCGCGTCCCGCTGGGGCGGCTGTTCCCGGTGGCCGGCCCCGATCCCGCGCGGATCGTCCTCTACCGCCGCCCGATCGAGGCGCGCGCGGCGGACCGGCTGGAGCGTTCGGAGTTGATCCGGGATGTGCTTGAGGAGCACATCGCGGCGCTGCTCGGGGTCAGCCCGGAGGACTTGCCCGAGGTCTAGCCGTCGCCGGGATCGCGCCCACCGCAGTAACGGGTAGCGGTATGGGGGCGCAGCGTCATACCGGGCAGGGAAATCGGCGCCAGGGTGCCCATGTCGCTACCCATTCTCGAGTGCCGTGCCGATTTCGCTACCCGTTGTCGGCCGGGTGAACGGCGACCGAAGTCGTGGTGAGCCGGGCCGGGGCCAGCCCGAGGGTCGACAGCACGAACTGCGCGCCCTCGGCGCCGGAGGTGAGCACCGCACCCCGTAGTTGGCCACTGTCGCGCTGGCCAGCCTCGGAGAGCGGACGCACCCATACGGCCCGGGTCGCCGACAGATCGATGGTGGTGCTGCTGTCGGCGGCCAGGTCCACGGTCCGGCTCTGCGGTTCGGCCTGCTGTGATTGACCGCTGGCGGGCAGGGTGACGACCTGCACCTGGACGGCGCCACCGGTCGCGGCGAGCGAGAGCGTGCGGGTGAGATCCGCCGGGGCCTTGGGGTATGCGGTGCCCGCCAACCCAGTGATCGCCTCCCCGGCGGCGCTCCACGCGAAATCGGTGGGGTCCTTGCGCGGGACGGTGAACGCGGCGGCGGTGACCGGGATGTCGCTGGTGACTTCCAGCGCCCAGGTCCCCTCGGCCAGGCCGCGGTCCAGGCGCAATTCGCCGGTGGACCCGGCCGCCACCCGCAGCACGCCGCGCCCACCGGGCAGCGCCCGAGGTCCGTCGCCGGTCAGGGTCCGCACGGAAACCACGGCCTGCGCGTCTCCCGGGTTGACCACCCGCACGGTGGTTGCCAGACCGCCGCGGATGCCGGGCAGCACCTGGATGGGCGCCGGCGCGGCGAGCGGGCCGGTGGTCTCCAGCCCGTGCGGGG
>CAKZIH010000332.1 GCA_936931335.1 uncultured Nostocoides sp.
CCGTGGATAACGCGTGACCTCAAGAAGGGCCGGGCCGGCAGCGAGGCCGCCGGGCAGGGGAATCGGGGAGACGGCAATGGCACAGTGGTCCGGTGCCCAAGGACCTGGCCGCCGACGCGCGCGACATCCCCGATGACGCTCCCCGCGACGACCTGGGCGTGCCCGTCCCCGCCGCGGCCGGGGCGCGGCGGGTGGTCTCCCTTGTGCCCTCCCTCACCGAGGCGCTCGCCCTGACCTGCCCGGAGGTGCTCGTGGGTGCCACCGACTGGTGCACCCACCCCGCCGACCTCGATGTGCCGCGCGTGCGCGGGACCAAGAACCCAGACCTGCGCGCCATCGCCGCGCTCAACCCCGACGTGGTGATCGCCAACAAGGAGGAGAACCGCGAGTTCGACGTCACCCGGCTGCGCGAGCGCGGCATACCGGTGTGGGTCACCGAGATCACCGATGTCCCCTCGGCGTTGGCGTCGATGGGCCGCCTCCTTGCCGTCCTCGGCCACGCCGATCCGCCGTGGCTGGTCCGCGCCAATCACCTTTGGGCGGGGTCACCCCCTCCGCCGGTGCGTACCGTCGCCATGGCCGTATGGCGCGACCCCTGGATGGTCGTCGGCGACGGCACCTTCGCGGCGGATCTGCTGCGCCGGATGGGCTGCGCCAACGCCTTCGCCGACCGGGACCGTTATCCCCGCGTCGAGCTGACCGACCTGGATCGCCCGGGGATCGACGCCGTGCTGCTGCCCGACGAGCCCTATGTCTTCACCGCCGCCGACGGCCCCGAGGCCTTCGCCGTCGCGCGGCCGCTGCTGGTGAGCGGGCGGCTGCTTACCTGGTATGGCCCGGCGCTGCTCGAGGCCCATGCGTATGCCCTGGCCCAGGGCTGGCTGCCCCCGGCCCGCTCGACATCAGCTGGCCTGGGGTGAGGCCCCCACCCTCCAGACGGGAAATCCGCCCGGCGGGCCGAAGGGCTGTCACCCCAGGGAGGTGACGGCCCTTCGGTTCAACTATTCAGTTCCGGTGTGAGGCACACTCAGCGCGGCGGCTGGGTCGTGCCATTCCAGGTGTTGCCCTGCTTGGCCCAGTAGCCCGCGACATACTGGCCGAGGTTGATCTTGCCGAAGGTGTTGTTCTCGAACTTGCTGCCGGCGATCGCCCCGATCGACAGGCCGGCCGCGCCACCACCGGGGCTGAGGGCCTTGTTGCCGGTGACGATCGAGTAGTGCGTGCTGGTGTCCTTCGAGGGCAGCTTGAGGACGCGGTCCTTCATCCGGAAACCGAAGCCCAGGATGCGGAAATTACTGACCGTATTGTTGCGCCAGATATTGCCCCAGCCCGACATTTCGTCGTTGTAGCCGATGGGGGCGCGCACCACATTGTTGTTCTCGAAGAGGTTGTAGCTGGCGTCCACATCGGTGGCGATACCGCGGCCGTCGTCGCCGAGGTCGTGCACATAGTTCTTGACGACCTTGTTGTAGTTCGACGCGGTGCCGAGCCGGATGCCCTCCTGCATGAAGTGGCTGCCGGCGGAGTCGGCGATGTGGGAAACGTCGTTGCCGGAGACCTCCCAGAAGTTGCTCATCGTGATGAGCCAGACACCCGGGCCGGTGCCGCAGGTGACGGCGGTGATGGTGTTGTTCTTGACCGCGCCATACCGGGCGAAGGCGGCGTGGATGCCGCGCCCGGTGATGGTGTTGCCGATGAACTCGATGTGGTCGGAGGGGTTGAGCTTGCGGTGCAGCACGCCCTCCATGTACTCCACGGCCTTCGCCCCGCCGGCCGGGTCGTTCTTGAAGGTGCCGGGGATCTTGCGGCGTGGCTCCCAGATGCCCTTGTCGACCAGGTCGTCGTGCCACTCGTAGACCTCATGGGCGCCGCCACCATTGATATAGGCGCCGTTGATGAGGTTCAGGCCGGAGAAGGTCCAGTAGTCCGAGCCGGCCTGCACCAGGATGGTGCGGTTGGGGGAGGGCTGACGGTTGTCGCAGCTCTCCGCCGGCTGCCGAGAGGTCACGGTCACCGGACCGTCGCCGGCAGCAGTGACCGTGATCGGCGCTCCCGGGTTGCCGGACTTGCGGATGATCAGCTGCTGGTCATAGGTGCCCTTGTGGACCCGGATCGTGGTGCCGGGGGTGGCCTTGTCGATGGCCTTCTGAATGGTCTTGAGCGGTTTGGCCGCGGTGCCGGCATTGGAATCGCTACCGGTGGTGGCGACATCGAGCGTGGTGCCGGCTGCCTGGGCCGGAGCACTCAGGGTGGCGACGGCGAGCGGTACGGCGGCGACGGCGCACAGGGCGCGCCGCAGCAAAGGACTGGAAGTAGACAAAGCGATTCCCCTCGAAAAGCGTTGCAAAGACGCGGTCAACTTACCCGCGGCCTGTGTTAGGCCACAACCATCGACCAGCATGGTCCTGAGCAAAGACCTACTGCGTCCACAGTTTCATGACAGGTTCGCTGCCCACAGTGGAGTCATCACCACCGGAGCCCAAAGGCTCCCTGATTCCAAGGAGCACGATCCAGATGGCGACGTCACAACTCGGCAAGACCGCGATCGGCGCGGGCGTCGCGGGGCTGCTGCTGGTCGGCGGCGGCGCGATCGCGTATGCCGCCACCGGCGATTCCACCCCGTCCACCACCTCATCCTCGGCCCCGTCCACCGGGTCTGGTCAGACCGGCAAGTCCCAGGTCCCGCAGGTCGCCCCCAATGACGGCTCGGGCAACTCGGCCCAGGGCGGGGCGCCCGGGGCGGGTATGCCGGGTGGCCACGGCGGTGCCGGCCCCCGCGGCGGTATGGGCGGCCACGAGCACACCGCGGTCAACGGCGACGAACTGGCCAAGGTCACTGCGGCAATCACCGCCAAGGATTCCGCGATCGAGATCACCGAGGTGCAGAAGGACCCCGACGGCTCGTATGACGCGATCGGCACCAAGGATGGCCAGCCGGTGCGGGTCGAGGTGTCCGCGGACCTGAAGGACATCCAGATCGGTGTGGGTGGCCCGGGTGGCATGGGCCATGGCCACGGCGGAGCCGGTATGGGGGCGCCCGGCCAGAACACCCCGGGCCAGAACGCACCGGGCCAGTCCGGCACGCAGCCCTCCGCTCCCTCCGGCGCCCCGCCGGCGAGCAACTCGAGCACCACCACCACCTGAACCCCGGCGTTCGGCGCACCCGGCTCTCCCAGCTAGTTGCGCCGAACCCGCCGTCCGCTTCCGGACGGTTCCTGGTTCGCCACCGCGACGTCCCCTCTGTCGCGGTGGCGAACCGCTGTCCGGGGTCAGCCGAGCCATCCCGGGCGCGGGTGGGGGCGACATACGATCGGGGTATGTCTGCGGCAGAACGGGATTGCCTCGCGGAGCAGTTCCGCACGCAGTACGGTCACCGCGAGCATCTGTATGGCGTTTTGCTCGCCGAGTTCGCCGATGACCTGCAGGCCGGGGGCGTGACTGCCCAGATCATGGCCGGCCATCTCGACGATCCCCGCGGCAATGCGGTGCACCTGCGGCTGCTCGCGGGGCTGCATCGGATCGTGTTGCGCGGGGATGCCCCCGAACTCGAAGACTTTTATCCGTCCCTGGGTGGCACCGCCGATCCACACGATGCCTGGCCGCTTGTGCATCGGGTGGTCACGGCATACGCCGGCGAACTGCATACGGCCCTCGACCTGCCGCCGCAGACCAATGAAGTCGGGCGCTCGGCGGTGCTCGCGGTGGGGTTGTTCGCGGCGGTGCGGCGCACCGGTATCCGGCGGATTCGGCTGCTGGAGCCGGGTGCCTCCGCGGGCTTGAACCTCAACGTCGACCAGTACCGCGTCATCGGGCCGGACTGGTCCTGGGGCCCGGCCGACAGCCCTCTGGTCCTGGACACCCAGGCCACGGGCGTGCTCCCCGAGGAGTTGGAGATCGTCGAGCGCCGGGGTTGCGATATCGCCCCGGTCGATGCCGCCGACCCCGACAATGCGCGTTATCTGACCTCGTTCGTCTGGCCCTGGCAGCTCGAACGGCACCAGCGGCTGGCCGCCGCGCTGGCCATCGCGGCCGAGCATCCGGTGACCGTGGACCGTGCCCCCGCCGCGGCCTGGCTCGCCGACCAACTCGCCGAGCCGGCCGATGATGCGCTCACCGTGGTCTGGCAGTCGATCACCGAACAGTACTGGCCGGCAAGCGAATCCGCCGCCGTCCGCCAAGTGGTCGCCGAGGCCCGAGGCCGTATGCCGCTTGCTCACCTCAGCATGGAAGGCGTCCCGCCGACCCAGACGAGCGGCGGCTATGACGTGAGCAGGGACGGTCCGCAGGTGCGCTTGAATGGAGACTTCCTCGGCCGCACGCACCATCACGGCCCGCCCATCGCCCTGGCCGGACAGGGAGCCCACGAATGAGCGAGTACCCGCGCCTGCTGCATACCGTGCTGGACGCTGAGAACCCGCGCGAACTCGCCGAGTTCTACCGGCGCTTGCTCGGCCTGGTCTATCGGGCCGGTGACGAGCCACCCACCGAGGGCGCGGACGACGCGGACTGGTTGGTGCTCACCTATCCCGATGGGACCCGCTGCTTGGCGGTGCAGCAGGTGGAGCACCTGCCGCGGACCAATTGGCCCGATCCGCCCGGGGTGCCCATGCAATTGCACCTGGACTGCACCGTGCCGAATGCGGCGGAGCTGGCGCGGCAGCGCGACCGCGCCCTGGAGTTGGGCGCCACGTTGCGGTCCGATCGGGCCGACGACCCGAAAGAGCCGCTCTACGTCTTTGCGGACCCGGCCGGCCACCCGTTCTGCATCTTCGTCTCCTGAACTCAGCCCTCGACGGGCATGGCTGCGACCGGGCTCAGCCCTCGACCGCGAGCGCGGCGGCGAAGCCGAGCATGACGGTCCCGGTGCCGGCATCGACACCGCGGCGCACCTGCCGGCGTCCGAAAACGTCCCGGGCGGCGCTCGCGGCGACGACGATGGCCAGGAGCACCACGCTGCCGACGACCATCAGCGTCAGCGCATAGAGCAGCAGGGTTCCAATTGCGGGGTCCGCGCCCGCGAACTGGGGCAGCACGGCCAGATTGAAGACCAGCACCTTCGGGTTGGTGATATTGCACAGGAACCCCTGGCGGAGGCCGGTGAGGCGATGCCCGCCGCCAACCTGCGGCACGTCGTCGAGGGGCGCCACCTGGCCGTGCACCGCCGCCCGGATCGCGCTCACCCCGAGATAGATGAGATAGGCAACCCCCGCCCACCGGATCGTCTCGAAGACCGGGCGGGCGTGCACGATCACCGCGCCCAGACCGGCCGCGGCCAGCACGCCTTGAACCGTCGAGGCGATGCAGATCCCGACCATCGTCCACAGACCCGCCAACCGTCCCCGCGCCACGGTGTTGCGCAGGGTGAGCAAGAGGTCGGGACCCGGGGCCACCGCCACGAGCACCGCCAGGGCGAGGAAGGTCAGGTAGTTGTGCACCCCGATATGATGACCGGCCTCGCCGGACCGCTCAACGGACCGCCATAGGCCGGACGAGCTCACCCGGAGCCGCCACCGCATTCCGGATCAGCGGGAGG
>CAKZIH010000333.1 GCA_936931335.1 uncultured Nostocoides sp.
GGCTCGGGTCGAGCCGCGATATCGGTCGCGGTGTGCCCCGACGCCGCGCTGGCCCCGGTTGGCTGCTGCCCGACCGACTGCTGCCCAACCGACTGCGGCGCGGCGGGCTGCGTCGCCGCGGGCGTGCGGCGGACCACGGTGCGCGGCAGCTTGGTGGTCGGGGTATCTCCCGACTCGTAGCCGGCCAGCCGGTCGCGCAGGGCGGCCAGCACCTCGTCCACCTGGTCCATCCGGTAACCGCGTAGCGCGGTGTCGAAGCGCACCTCGTCGACATCGCTGGCAGAGCGCAATCGCCCGGCCTGGACGTCGTGCGCGGTATGGGTGGGCTCGGGCATCGGGTCGTAGCTCGCTCGGCCCAGGGCCAGTGCGGCGAACCCGGCGGCCACCAGGACCCCCACGCAGATGAAGAAGATCCAGATCACGACTGCGCCTCCGCGGTCCCGTGTACCTGCTCGCCCGGCTCCCCGGCCGCTGGATCCTCGGCCGTGCGAGCCCCCGCGACGACGAGGCGCACCGCTTCCTCCGGGTCGTCCACGACACGAACCAACGCGAGATCCGCCTCGCCGATGGTGCCGGCCGTCATCGCGGTGTCCCGCAGCCAGGTCAGCAGACCGGACCAGTAATCGGTGCCCACCAGCACGATCGGGAAGGAGCGCACCTTCTGGGTCTGCACCAGGGTGATTGCCTCGAAGAGCTCGTCCAGGGTGCCCATCCCGCCGGGCAGCACGATGAACCCCTCCGCGTACTTGACGAACATCGTCTTGCGCACGAAGAAGTAGCGGAAGTTGATGCCGAGATCGACGTACTCATTGAGCCCGGCCTCGAAGGGCAGCTCGATGCCGAGACCGATGGACACCCCGCCGTCCTCGTGCGCGCCTTTGTTGGCCGCCTCCATGGCCCCCGGCCCGCCGCCGGTGATGCAGCCGAAGCCGGCCTGCGCGATCGCGGCGCCGACGCGCACCCCGAGTTCGTAGACCGGGCTGTCGCGCGGCGTCCGGGCGGAGCCGAAGACGGAGATCGCCGGACCGGTTTCCGCCAGCGCACCGAAGCCCTCGACGAACTCGCTCTGGATGCGCAGCACCCGCCACGGGTCGGTGTGCACCCAGTCGGCCCCATCGCTGCCGGCGAGCAGCCGTTCGTCGGTGGTGCTGGAGGGCACCTGCGCACCGCGCAACTGGGCGGGGCCGCGCTGGTAGACGTTCTCCGGGCTGTGCCCCCGGGTCACCCCAGCCATCGGGTCAGCGCCTCTTCGCACGCGCCATACTGGGCGACCGGGCACTGCTCGTCGTCCATGTGCGCGTAATTCGGATCGCCGGGCCCGAAGTTCACCGCGGCAATCCCCAACTCGGCGAAGCGCGCCACATCGGTCCAGCCCTGCTTGGCCGCCACCGGCAGGCCCAGAGCGGCGACGAAGTCGCGCGCTGCCGGCAGGTGCAGGCCGGGCCGGGCGCCACCGGCGTTGTCCACGAGGGTCACCTCGAAGCCGTCGAAGACTTCCCGGACGTGCGCCTCGGCCTCGGCCGGTGAGAGCGAGGGCGCATAGCGGTAGTTGACGGTGACCACGCAGCGGTCGGGGATGACATTGGTCGCGGTGCCACCGTCGATGAGCACCGCGTTGAGCGCCTCGCGGTACTCCAGTTCGTCGACCATCCGGGTCTGCGGCTCGTATGCGGTCAGCCGCGCCAGGATCTCCCCCGCGTCGTGGATTGCGTTGTGGCCCTTCCACGGTCGGGCCGAGTGCGAGGCGATGCCCTTGGTGACTACCTCGGCGCGCAGCGTCCCCTTGCAGCCGCCCTCGATGGCGGCGTCGGTGGGCTCGAGCAGCACCGCGAACGCGGCATCGGAGATCAGCTCCGGTCGCTGCTGCTGAATGAGGTTGAGGCCGTTGTACTGGCTGTCGATCTCCTCGGCTTCATAGAAGACATAGGTCAGATCGCGGCTCGGCTCCGGGATGGCGGCCGCCAGCTTCAGCATGACGGCGACCCCGCCCTTCATATCGACCGTGCCCCGCCCGCGCAGGATCTCGCCGTCGGGCCCGTCAACCCGGACCGTCGGCAGGTTGGCGGGTTCGCTGGTCAGTGGCACCGTGTCGATGTGTCCGGCGAGCACCACGCGTTCGCTGCGGCCCAGGTCGGTGCGTGCGACGAGGCTGTTGCCGACGCGGGTCACCGTCAGGTGGGTCAGCCGCGCCAGGGCCCGCTCGATCGCATCCGCGAGCGGCTCCTCCCCCAGCGACACCGATTCGATATCGCAGACGGCGGCCGTCAGCGCCGCGGCGTCCAGGGACAAATCCAGAGCAGCAGGCATGAGTGGAACGATATCCGCCACCGCCGACAGCCCCCACCCGCCTCCACGATGGTGTCCCCGGTGTCCCTGGTTTCCCTCCGGCTGCCGGAAACTTGCGCTTCGGGTGACTTTGCAGCAGGGGGTAAGCGCAAGGTTTCGGGGGTGAGTCGCCGGGGCTGGGCCGGTCCTCGGCGATGCGGCGCCAGTCGGTGTCCTCGGCCCGGCGGGCGCGGCGCGTATCCCCTCGCCGGAAGGGTTGTCGGAGCAGCCCCATACGATGTGGCGCCATGAGCAGCCGTACCGCCTGGGGCATTGGCCTGGCCACCGTGACCGACACCGGGACGACCCTGGATACCTGGTATCCCGCGCCCGCGCTGGGCGAGCGTCCCGCCGACGCCACCGCACCGGAGGGGCTGGCCGCCCTCGCCGGCAGCGACGCGGCACGCGGGGTGCGCGCGGAGGTCGTCACCACCGAAATCGACCTGGATGCCGCTCCCGCGGACACCAGCGACGCCTATTTGCGCCTCCATCTGCTCAGCCACCGCCTGGTCGCCCCCAACACCATCAACCTCGACGGCATCTTCGCCGCGCTGCCCAATGTGGTCTGGACCTCCGCCGGGCCGTGCGCGGTTGAGGACTTCGAGACCACTCGGGTGCGGCTGCGCGCCCGCGGGGCCGTTGCGGTCTATGGCGTGGACAAGTTCCCGCGGATGGTCGACTACGTCGTGCCTGCGGGGGTGCGCATGGGCGACGCCGACCGGGTCCGGCTGGGTGCGCACCTGGCGAGTGGGACCACGGTCATGCACGAGGGTTTCGTCAATTTCAATGCGGGCACGCTGGGCACCTCGATGGTGGAGGGGCGCATCTCCCAGGGCGTGGTCGTGGACGACGGTTCCGACATCGGCGGTGGCGCCTCGACCATGGGCACTCTCTCCGGCGGCGGCACCGAGCGGGTCCGCATCGGCAAGCGCTGCCTCCTCGGCGCCGAATCGGGGCTCGGGATCGCCCTCGGCGACGACTGCGTAGTGGAGGCCGGTCTCTATCTCACCGCGGGCACCAAGGTCACCCTGCCGGACGGAACCCGAGCCAAGGCCCGGGAGTTGTCGGGGCAGGACAACCTGCTCTTCCGGCGCAATTCGGTGACCGGTGCCGTTGAGGCCCAGCCGCGCGCCGGTCAGGGCATCGAGCTCAACAGCGCCTTGCACGACAACGACTGACGTTCAGCCGACCACGCGCACCCGACAACCGACAGCACCCGACAACACACGAGGCCGGCGCCTGCCCTGCAGGAGGTGAG
>CAKZIH010000334.1 GCA_936931335.1 uncultured Nostocoides sp.
CGCTAACCGCGGCATGATCAACACACCGAAACTGTCCGGGAAACCGGGTCAGGCTCCCCCGAGCCTCCACCCACTCTCGTGGCGTCTGTCCACCCGAGATCCGGAGCCCTATAGGCTGACGATTGACCATTGCCACGAGCAGGAGGCCGCCATGACGACGCCCGACCATGATGACGCTGTACCTGCTCTGCGCGTGAAACAGTGGCTCCCGGAGTGGGAGCAAGTCAACTTCGATCCTCAACAGAATCAGGCCAAGCCTGAGCCGCACTTCTATGTCTTCTCGCTGTCTGCCGCGCGACTTCGTGAGATTTCTGCAATCTACCGTCGAGATGCGACTGACGTGACGGCGCGCAAGGAAGATCTTGGCATTCAGAGGCGTCACGATCCCGAGCGGAGCGCCGAGATCAGACGTTACGTCGTCGAGGGCTATCCCAGGTCAGGACTTAGCGACGCTCAACGAGAGAACCCCGCAAACGACGGACTACGCAAGCCCGGGTGGCTTCCGACTGCGGTTGTGGTCAACATCCTCCGGGCAGGAGATGAACGTAACGGCCGCACCATAGACGCTGAGCATGTGATAACCGTGACCGACGATCCCACTGCGAGGTTCGCCGCCCTGAACCTGCCGAGCTCGGTCGACGAGGCGCTCCCCCCAATCGAGGTGATTGACGGACAACATCGGCTTTTCGCATTCAACGACGACGATCCAAGTGTGGCCGACTTCGAGCTGCCGGTGGTGGCTTTCCATGGGCTGGACATTTCGTGGCAGGCCTATCTCTTCTGGACCATTAACATCAAGCCTAAGAAGATCAACGCCTCGCTAGCGTTCGATCTCTACCCTCTCCTTCGCGAGCAGGATTGGCTCGATAGCGGTGACCGCGTTCTCGTGTACCGGGAGAGTAGGGCGCAGGAACTTACCGAGGCGTTGTGGGCGACGCCCGAGAGCCCCTGGTATAGGCGCATCAATATGCTCGGCGGTCCTCGAAAGGAGAGTGGACCTGTAACGCAAGCTGCATTCGTGCGGAGCCTTATCGCGAGCATGGTCAAACCATGGAAGCCGTCAGGTCGCCAGAGTCTCGGTGGCGTGTTCGGCGGGACGCCAAATCAGAATGACGGACTCGCATGGTCTCGTGTTCAGCAAGCAGCATTCCTAATCACAGCGTGGAGGCTTCTTGCAGAAGCAGTCAAGTCCACGAGAGTGGAATGGGCCGAGGGAGTGCGAGAGGTGCAGGCGCAACTCGACGGTATCAGCGGCGATCCAGCCTTCAGTGGCAGTTTTAGTCTTCTCGCCACCGATCAAGGGGTTCGAGGATTTCAGCATGTGATCAACGACCTATCGTATCTTCGCGCTAGTGAGCTCGGCCTCGCCGCGTGGAGAGATGTGGGCGACCGTGCAGATATCTCTCCTGAAAGTATTAGCGAGGTTGCCAGAATGATGCCCAGCGAGATACTCGATTTTCTCAAGGACATCGCTGAAGGTCTGGCAACGTACGATTGGCGGACAAGCAGCTTCCCTGGCCTCGACGAAAGTGAGCGTCTGGCCAAGGCGGCTCTCCGTGGAAGCGGTGGATACAAGGAACTTCGACAACAACTCGTGGCGCACCTCACGGAAGCGCCCAACGGGGATGTCGCGAGCGCGGCCGCTACCCTGCAGCAGTGGGCCTAATGGCTCCGGTGCAGCCCTCGTCGTTGGCGTCGCTCAACCTCGTAGGAGCGCGCTCACAAGTGGTCGGGGCTTTGGGCGGTCTCACGGTGTCGCCTGAAGGCACTTGGCTTTCGACATCGAACCCATACCTAGTCGGGGGGTCGAAAAGGGTTGTGGACGACTTCAAAGCAGGCAGCGTCGCTTACAACGAGGTCACAGAGTACGTCGCCGCGTCCGCTTTTTTGCACTGTGCCGATGCTTGGAGTTACGTAGGGCGCGCGGTGGATGCGCTTCTCAAAGGGGACCCTCATGCCGCCGTACATCTCGCCTACTACGCGGAGCTGAGGGCGGCGAAGAGCCTTCTCGCAGCGGAAGGCGTGTTCGTTGGGAACGGTTACAGTTTCGCCCTCGACGGTAACGCAACCCTGACGACAGTCAGTCGCGAACCGACGCATAGGGCAGCGTGGGAACTCATAGATGAGTGGTTTAAGCAGGCAGGCGCCGTCGCCACGGTCGCCAGAATCGTCGCTCCCGGGGGGCAGGCTCTCCGAGCATGGATCGGTGCAATACCGGGCGGCGTAAACGCGGTCATGCAAGACATGCTTTCCGGTCTGGCGTTTGATCTTTGCTCCTTCGCCGAGGACCGCGAGCGACGAAACTTGGCGAGCTACGAGCCCACCACGCTGACGGCACCAACGCTGGGCGTAGACACGATAAGGCGTACCTTGTCTGGGCTCTGGGCCGAACTTGAGCCAATGACCGGCGGTGATTTCCCAGGCATCGACCGCGCGATTCTTGCCAATGTGCTCTTCCGACAGTACTCCGCCCAGAACTTGAGTCCGGATGAAGACGATCCCTCTATGGAACGGGTGGACTGGGACGGGTGGGAAGACTGGATCGATGCATTGACACCTGCCGCACTGAATCCCTCTGCATTGAGGGACGTGCTTCGCAGCGACCCCAGTGGGCCAGCTTTCCAAGCGATTCTCGGGGATAGTTTCGCGGACACCTCCGAAATGAACGATGCTGCCGACTTCATCCGTCCGATGATATCTCGTGCCACGGTGCTGACGAGGATTGCGACTGGCCTATGTCTCGGCGTATTGGATGACGCAGGTAAAGGCGTAGGCGACTTGTCGGCGTGGACAGCGGCCTTCGCTGTGTCCCGGGGGCACGTTGGCGCCGCTCCTCTAGCTGAGCCGGCTACGGACCTCTTCACAGACTTGGACCTCCCTCGCGAGGCATTGGAGTCGTCGCAGGCAGCAAATCTGAATGCTCTAGTAACGGAACTTGCGGAGGGTGTCGGGCTACTTGGTCAGGTGGACCGTGTCGTTGCTTGGAGTTTCGCATGAAGTACATGGGGGGTAAGACAGCGCTCTTGGGCGGGGAGCTCGGCACGATTCTTCTTAGCGAGGCCGCCTCGGCCAATCGCTTCGTCGATCTGTTCGCGGGATCGGGCGCGGTCGCCCATTTTGCCGCTCAGCGTCTTACCATGCCGATCATCAGTATTGATCTTCAGGAATATGCACGCGTGTTCGCGTCGTCGGTCATCGAGCGAACCAGCTCCGTGGTTGACGATTCTGAACTTGCCGGATGGCTGGCGACGCCCGAGGCAACTGTCGCTGAGCGCGACCCCGTCCCGCTGACCGCGGATCTGGTGCATGCTACGCGCGCAGCCGCGGCTTCGCAGTCTGAGGGTTTCATCACCCGCCACTATGGCGGTCACTACTTCTCACTGACCCAAGCGCGTTCGCTTGACGCGCTTTACGCCGCTTTGCCCCTGTCGGGTGAGTTGCGCACTGTCGCTCTTGCAGCGCTACTGCACGCTGCGAGCGCGTGTGCGGCGGCACCTGGACATACCGCCCAACCCTTTCAGCCCACAGCAACGCTCCTGCCGTACATCCGCCAGTCTTGGTCTCGTGATGTGAGTGAGTGGGG
>CAKZIH010000335.1 GCA_936931335.1 uncultured Nostocoides sp.
CCTCGCTGACGCATCAGCGCGTTGGGCCAGTTACACCGTTCGTCGGACAGTCTCCGCCGCCACGAGCGCGGGAGCACGCCGAGTGCTGCATCGGCCACAGTGGCACGGTGATACCCCTCTGGGGTATCATGATGGTCGAGCGTGCGGACGCCAATGGGGTGCCAGTGCGGGATGACAGGCAAGCGGTATTGCTGGAGAGGAAGTGGAGCATGTCGGGGCAGCATCATCACGAGAGCCACGGCGGGCATGAGGCGCAATCTCACGCTCATCACCATCACCCGGCACCGGACGCGGAGAACTTGGTGCAGTGTCCGGTGATGCCTGACAATCTGGTGGACCCGGAGCAGGCTGAGCAGCAGGGCCTGTACCGGGACTATGAGGGCAAGCGGTACTGGTTCTGTTGCGCCGGGTGCGGCCCGTTGTGGGACGCAGACCCGGCGCGATACGCGCACGCCGCCTGACCGGTTGAGCGTCGCTGCCACGAGCGCACAGGTGGCTTCGTGGCGCAATGCTCTACCGTTGTGAGTAACGATCGTGCATGCCGTGAGGCTGATGGACTCGGAGGTCGAAGGGAGGACGGCGATGGGTGCTTTGCGCTCGCTGATGACCGGCGGGTCGCCTCGTCGTCGTGGCCTGCTCGTGTTCGGCCTGCTGATGATGGTGATCGCCGGACTCCTCGCGATGCACGCCCTCAGCATGTCCGGCCCCCACGGGCATACGTCCCCGGCCCTCACGATCGAGACCGACCACGCCGCCGAGGCGATGCCGGACGGCACCGCCTCGGCCGCTATGGCGGATGAGATGGCCGGCGCCAGCATGAGTGATGCTGCCGCAGCCGGTGAGACGGACTGCGGTGATGGGTGCGGGGAACCGTCGCCGAGCCATTCGATGCTGATGATGGGGTGCGTGATCGCGCTCCTGATCGGCCTGACCTTTCTGATCGCCCCCGGGCTGCTGAGTCGCGGGTGGCTGACGCGGCTGCTTGCTGTTCGGGCGCTGCCGCTGCTGGGCGCGGTGCTGCCACGCCCGCGACCTCCTTCTCTCATCGTTCTCTCGATCAGTCGCACCTGAGTTGCGCTGCGGCGTCCCACGGGCCGACAGGTTCCGGGCGATGCCTGTCTGTCCTGCCCCGGTCCGGGGTTGGGAATGGACCGCGACTCTTCATTCGACTGACGAAAGGACAACTTCATCATGCGTATGCGCATGCTTGCGCTGGCTTCGACCGCGCTCATCACGACTCTGGTGCTCGCCGGTTGCGGGCAGAACAACGACCCCGGCATGTCCGGGATGGATCACGGCTCGTCAAGCTCCAGCCCCTCCTCGTCGGAGGCCAGCGCGGACTTCAACGCCGCGGACGAGATGTTCGTGACGATGATGATCCCGCACCACCAGCAGGCCATCGAGATGGCCGATCTGATCCTCGGCAAGGACGGGATCGATGAGCGGGTGGTGACACTGGCTCAGCAGATCAAGGACGCCCAGGGGCCCGAGATCGACACCATGCAGGGCTGGCTACAGGAGTGGGGTCTGCCCTCACCCGACCCATCCATGGGCGGCATGGACGGCATGGACCACGGCGACGGCATGATGTCCGAGGAAGACATGGCCGCGTTGGAGTCTGCGACCGGTGTCGAGGCAACTCGGCTGTTCCTGCAGGGCATGATCGAGCACCACAACGGCGCGATCATGATGGCCGAGACCGAGCTGTCCAACGGACAGAACCCGGATGCGCTGGAACTGGCGCAGCAGGTCATCGACGGCCAGAGCGCCGAGGTCACCACGATGCAAGAGATTCTGGACAGCCTCTAGCCGTCCTCGGCAGGTGCGGGCGTGGGAGCCCGACCACCCATGGTGCGGGCTCCCACCGTCCTGCCGCTGCTCTTGACACCGGTCTCCCCGTTTCGCGGCCGGTTTCTTCTGCCGACACACCGGCCGCCTCTGGTAGTCGTCCTCCTCTCTCGAAAGGCCCCCCTTTGATGTTCTCTCGTCTTCGTTCCTCGCCTCGCCGCGCGCTCGCCGCGCTCGCCGGGGTGGCCGCTGTCACGGTGCTGGCTGGCTGCGGCGCCTCGTCCGCACCGTCCTCCTCGGCGCAGGCGCCGGTCGAGTTCGGGCACATCCATGCGGTGGTGCCCGAGGCCGATGCCACGATCCTGGTCGGCACGCACACCGGTCTGTACCGCGTCGATGCCGAAGGCGCTGTGGAAGGTCCGTTGGGTGGCTACGACTTCGACGTGATGGGCCTGACCGTCACCGACGGCATGCTGATCGCCTCCGGGCATCCCGGCCTGGACACTCCGTCGGAGTTGGGGTCACCGAATCTCGGCATCATCCGCAGCGAAGACGGCGGGCAGAGCTGGGAACCGGTCGCGTTCACGGGCGAGGAGGACTTCCACGTCCTGACCGCCGGTCCCGATGGGCAGGTGTACGGGATCGGGTCGAGCAGTCCCGCGGTACAGATCAGCGGCGACTCCGGCAGCACCTGGACGGCTGGCAGCGAGGTGACCGCCGCTGATCTTGCGGTCACCGCAGACGGCGTGATCTATGCGGCCACCCAAAGCGGGCTGTTCGCCAGCCAGGACAACGCGGCCACCTTCGCACTGATCGCTGATGCACCCACGCTGTACCTGCTCGATGCGGCCGGAGACGAGCTGGTCGGTGTCGATACCGATGGGCAGCTCTGGCGGCGCAGCGGCCAAGCCGCCTGGACACCGATCGGTACCGCGGAAGGCACCGTCGCTGCCCTCGGTCTTGCCCCGTCCGGGGTCGTCTACGTCGTGGACGACCGCGGCATCGTCGCCCTCGACGGCGACCAGGCCACCACCATCCTGCCCGCCTTGTAGGGCTGGGCTGAACACCCGTCATAGGAAACGCCATGAACAAGAAGATGAACACCGTCGTCCTGGAGGTGGCCGGTCTGCATTGGGCCTCCTCCTCACAGCTGGCCGAGAAGACGCTGGGGCGACGGCCCGGAGTGGTCGCCGTCGAGGTGAACCCGGTCGCGCAGACCGCCAATGTCACCTACGACCCGGAGCTGACATCGGTTCAGCAGCTTCGCGCATGGGTCACCGAGTGCGGGTTCCACTGTGCCGGGCAGTCCGTGCCGCAACACATCTGCCACCCCGGCGACGAGCCGCACGCCTCGCATTCGACGGCTCCTCCCTCCTACCACGACAGCGCGCCACAGCACCACCACGGCGCAACCGGTGACACCGAGCACGACCACTCCGCCCATGCCGGCCACGACATGGCGCCGGCCTCGCCAGGACCGGCTCACGCGCATGGCGACTCGGCACCGGCGACCGCGCAGGATGTGATGGGGCACGGCGGCCACCACGGCGGCATGTCGATGGACGCGATGATTCGTGACATGCGCAACCGTTTCCTGGTCGCGCTGGTGCTCTCGATCCCGATCACCTTGTGGTCTCCGATCGGCGGGGAGGTCATCGGGTTCACCGTCCCGGCACCGTTCGGGCTCCGCGATGACGTCTTCTCCCTGGTCCTGTCGCTGCCGGTGATCTTCTACGCGGCCTGGATCTTCTTCGACGGCGCCTATCGGGCGCTGCGCGCGAAGACGCTGGACATGATGGTGCTGGTCGCGGTCCGAGAAGATCCCGCTGCGCGAGGACACCCAGCAGACCTACATCCACGATTCGCGCGAGGGCAGATACGAGGTGCCGGGTGCCCTCGATGGTGATCGCGGTCGCCCCCACCGGAGGAGCGCGACCGGATTCGCGCCGCCGCGCAACAGACCGCCGCGTCGTGGCCGCCGATGAGCGACGAACTCGTCAAACTCACCCGCAACCTCATGCGCACCGCCCGACACTGACCACGGCGTATGGGCGAAACGAGAGGCCCGCACCCCGTCTCCGGGATGCGGGCCTCACGCTTGTGCGGGCCGTCACCGCAGGCGCGGCTCGATCAGCACCCGCTCCGGCTCGAAGGCGTTCTGTCCACGGTTCTTCGTCTGCTGGACGCGGATATCGAACGCGGCCTTGATGATCTTGCGCTGCTCAGACAACGCGAGCGCATCCCAGGCGACGCGAACATCGTTCGCGGTCACCAGCGCGCGGATGCGCTCGTCGGTGACCGGGGGCACCATCGCACGCTCGGCCTCGGCGATCTGCGGGCGCAACGTCTGCTCGACCTTGGTCAGCGTGTCCAGGTTCAGCGAGCCCGCCGTGTACTGCGCAATCGCCTCGTCCAGCCGGGTCTACAACGCCGCCCGCTGCTGCTCGGCCTCGCGTGCCTGACGCTCCCACTCGCCGCCGTCATCGTCGGAGGTGAGGCGAGCCAGGTTCGCCGGCTGCTCGAACCACGACAGCACCGCGTCCTCAACGTAGGCATCCAGGCCCGGCTGGGAGATGGTGATCTTGTAGCAGCCACGGAACATGCACAGGTACTTCGTCGCGGGCTTCTTGCCCTGCCGCCTGTCGGTGGCGCGACGCAGCGGCCTGCCGCAGTAGTGGCAGCGGGCGATGTGCGTCACCAGCGTCTTGGCCGGAGTACCGCCGCCGCCCTTGGCACGCCTGCCAGGGTCAGCGAACATCCGCTGCAACCGCTGGAAGTCCTCCCACGAGATCAACGGCTCCCACTGGGCATCCCCGATGATCTCGCCCCGGTAGACCCGCTTGCCAGCGATCGTCGGGTTGCGCAGCACCTGGCGCAGCGTCTTGGTGTCCCAGCCGCGCGGGTTCTCCACCCACGGCTTCATCGGCGTCGGCTCGCCCGCGTCCTGCAAGTCCATCGCCACCGAGTGCAGCGAGCGACCCGCCAGCACCTCGCGTGCAGCTTCCCGCACGATCTGGCCCTTGTGCGGGTCGGGCTCCTGCCGCAACAGCACGCCGGTGTGCTCGTCGTACACCCGCCGATACCCATACGGCAGACGGCCGTGCGGTCGGCCCTTCTCCGCGTTCAGCTTCGCCGTCCTGATCTGACGCTCCCGCATCGTGTTCGCGTCCGCCTCGGCCCGCAGGAACTCGAAGCCCATCATGAATGAATCGTCGCTGCGCGACAGGTCGTAGACACGCCCGTGGGTCAGGTACAGGACTCCGGCGCGCTGGCACGCCTTGCGCAACTGCACGTAGATCTCCAGGTCGCGCCCGGCCCGAGACGGCTCCCAGGTGGCGAAGCCGCCGTGGTTGCCCGCCTCGATCAACGCCATCGCCTCGTCGAATCCCTCGCGCTCCTTCTTGCGCCACTGAGACGCGGAACGGTCAGAGTCGCGCACGATTACCGAGGGCGTCCAGCGGATCGGCTCGCACCAGCCGACCAACTCCATGAGCTGGCCCTCAATGGAGCGCATCAACTTGTGCCGATCCTGCGAGGCGCGCCCGTACAAGATCGAGGCGAGCCAGTCCTCGTCGGCCATCTCCCGCAGGCGCTCGATAGACGCCTGCAACTCCGGGGGCAGCAGCGGCAGCTCCAGCCGCCGGTTCATCGTCATAGTCATGGACATGAGGTGAGATTTCCTTCCCACCCCCCATTTGCGTGCTCGCTGACACCAATGGCAAGGTCGACGCCTTCCGCAAGGACCTGCAGACCGGTGCGGTGGTCCGCCTGAGCACCGGGGCGAGCGGTGCCCAGGCGAATGCCGCCACCACCCACGTGCGGATGAGCACCGACGGCTCCCGCGTGGTTTTCGTCAGCACGGCGAACGGGTTGGTGCCGGGCAACACGGACGGCGCGACGGATGTCCTCCTGCGCCGCCTGGACACCGGGTCCCTGACCCGGATCTCCGCCGCGGCCAGCCAGGGCAGGAATCAGCCGAATGGTGCGGCAGACATCTCCCCCTCGGGCGCGAGCGCGGTCTTCGCCACCGAGGACACCTCCGCCGGGCGGTGCGGGCAGGTATGGACCTGGGATGTCGCCTCCGCCACCGCGTCGATGAAGCGCAAGAACTGCATGGACGCCGAAGCCTGGCAGGGCTTCCCCAGTGTCTTTGCGCTCAACCAGGGCTTCGCCGTCACCCGACGGATGGGCTTCATGGGTCCCCGGGACACGGTGACGGTGCCGCGCCCGGGTCAGGCCGGCAGCTACCAGGTGAGCTATGACGTCGACGACGAGAACGGTATGGACGTGGCCGGCCTGGGCGGCGCCGTGGTCGGCAATGAGTTCACCGGCTTGCAGCGCACCGCCCCGGATGGCAGCGTCACCACCCTGCCGTATGGGGTCAACCCCGCCCTGTCCGATGACGCACGCCTGGTCGTCTTCGTCGACGACGGTCAGATCAAGACCTGGGACTACCGGACCGGCGCGGTCCGGCTCATCAGCCAGCGCTGAGCCACCAACCGGGCTCGCCCGGTATGCGCTGGCGGGCGGCGGCGGCTCAGGCCGTCGCCGCCGCCAGTTGCCCGCAGGCGCCGTCGATGTCGGAGCCGCGGGTGTCGCGCACCGTCGTCGGTATGCCGTGCGCCCGCAGCCGTTCGACGAACTGCTGCTCCACGCCCGGGCGCGAGGCGGTCCACTTCGAGCCCGGTGTCGGGTTGAGCGGGATCGGGTTGATGTGCACCCAGCCGCGGCCGCGGACGTTGAGCTTCTCCCCCAATAGATCCGCGCGCCAGGCCTGGTCGTTGATGTCACGGATCAGGGCGTATTCGATGGACACCCGACGTCCGGTCGCCTCGAAGTAGCGGTACGCCGCGTCGATCGCCTCATCGACCTTCCAGCGGGTGTTGATCGGCACCAGCTCATCACGCAGCTCGTCATCGGGGGCGTGCAGCGAGAGGGCCAGGGTGACCGGAATGCCTTCTGCGGCAAGCTTGTCGATGCCGGGCACCAGCCCCACCGTCGACATGGTCACCCCGCGTGCGCTGATCCCGAAGCCGTCGGGCGAGGGGTCGACGAGGCGCCGGATGGCGCCGACGGCGGCCCTATAGTTGGCCAGCGCCTCACCCATGCCCATAAACACCACATTGCTGATCCGGTTCGGCCCGGCTGCCGGGGCCGCTCCCTCGTCGGTCTCCTCGCCGAGGTCGGCGCCGGGGGTGTCGGCGGTTTCGGTCAGCTCGCCGCTGCGCAGCATCGCGGTGCTGGCCCGGACCTGGTCGATGATCTCGGCCGTGGACATATTGCGGGTCAGCCCGCTCTGCCCGGTGGCGCAGAAGGGGCAGTTCATGCCGCAACCGGCCTGGCTGGAGATGCAGATGGTGACCCGCTTGGGGTAGCGCATGAGCACCGACTCCACCAGCGCGCCGTCGTGCAGACGCCATACGGACTTGACCGTGGCGCCGCCGTCGGCCCGCAGGTGACGCACCGGGGTGAGCATCTGCGGCAGCAGGCCCGCGACGATCGAGTCGCGTTGGGCCGCCGGCAGATCGGTCATCGCAACCGGGTCGACCGTGGCGTGCTCGAAGTAGTGGCGGGCCACCTGACCGGCGCGGAAGGCCGGCATACCGAGTTCGGCAGCGAACGCCCGGCGCTGCTCGGGGTCGAGATCGGCGAGATGGCGCGGCGGCTTGCCGCGGCGCGGGGCGGTGAAGGTCAACTGACCGGGCACCGGTCGCCGGGCCTGTGGTTCTGCGAACGGATCTGCCGGCGGTTCTGCGGGCGCCTGCGCCGCCGGCTGGAGTTCGGCCGGGGTCTCGGAGCTCGTCATACCGCAATGCTAAGCGGCGGCGCACCCGGCGCCGGTCGTCGCAGCGGTTGGGGAGCTGGCCGGGTCAGCTCACCGGGACGAGGTAGGTGAGCACCGCCCAGCACAGGGGCGCGCAGACGATCAGGGAGTCGAGGCGGTCCATCAGGCCGCCGTGCCCGGGCAGCAGATCGCTCATGTCCTTGACGCCCAGGTCGCGTTTGATCACCGATTCCATCAGGTCGCCGATGGTCGCGGCCGCAGCGACCAAGGCGCCGAGCGCCACCCCGACCAGCCAGGACTGGTCAAAGAGCAGCTGGATGCATAGCGCACCGGCGATGGCGCAGGTGAGCACCGAGCCGGTGAAGCCCTCCCAGGTCTTCTTGGGGCTGATCCGCGGCGCCATCGGATGCTTGCCGAAGAGCACGCCCGCGACATAGCCGCCGATATCGGAGCACACGGTGACCAGCACGAAGGTGAAGATCCGCAGCCCGCCGTCGGAGGGGGCCAGCAGCATCGCCGCGAAACCGCCGAGGAAGCCCGGATAGAGCGCGGTGAAGATCCCGGCCGCGATATCCCCCGCGGCGCCGGGGTGCGGGTCGAGCACCCGCCACAGCAGCACCCCGATTGCGGTCAGCCCGAAGGTGACCGTCAGCGCCTCGCCGCCGCGTTCGTATGCCGCGAGCACCATCCCGACGCACCCCAGCGCCACCGGCACCAGCGGCACCCGCAGTCCCCGATGGCCGATGGCCCGGGAGAGTTCCCAGGCCCCCAGCACCATGGCGACGGCGATGACGAATCGGAAGGCGTCCCGGGCGAAGACCAGAGTAAGGATGACCAGGGCCGCCAAGCCGACGCCGACCCCGATGGCCGCCCCGAGATCGCGTCCGGCCCGCCCGTGCGGGTTCGGCGGCGGGTCGGGTGGGAGCACCACCGTCGCCGGATCGACCGGCTGCGAAGGAACCATGATCAGGGCAGGGTATGCGGGCTCAGGCGGATGCGCGCTCAGGCGTGCCGAGGGCTCAGACCTCGAGCAGTTCGGATTCCTTGTGCTTCATCAACTCGTCGATCGCCTCGACATACTGCTTGGTGAGCGCGTCCAGGTCCTTCTCTGCGCGCTTGCCCTCGTCCTCGCCGACCTCGCCGCCCTTGACCATCTTGTCCAGTTCCTGCATGGCGTTGCGACGGACATTGCGCACGGAGACCTTGCCGTCCTCGCCCTTTGCCCGCGCGACCTTGATGTACTCCTTGCGGCGCTCCTGGGTCAGCTCCGGGAGCACGACCCGGATGACATTGCCGTCATTGCTCGGGTTGGCACCGAAATCGCTGTCGCGCAAGGCCTTCTCGATATTGGTCATCGCGCCCTTGTCGAAGGGCTGGATGAGCAGCGTGCGGGCCTCGGGCGTGCTGAAGGACGCCAGTTGCTGTAGCGGGGTCGGTGCGCCGTAGTAGTCGACCATGACCTTGGCAAACATCCCCGGCTGAGCGCGCCCGGTACGGATGCCGGCGAAGTCCTCTTTGACCACGTCGACGGCCTTCTCCATCTTTTCCTCGGCCTCGAGCAGGGTCTCGTCGATCATCGTGGGCTCCTTCAGTGCTTCGCCGTATGTCGGGTCGTCGGGGACAGTCTCGCACTCCGGTGCGCGCGCGGCGCCAGGACGGGCTGCGTCAGTGCGTGGTGACCAGCGTGCCGATGCGCTCGCCCCGGACCGCGCGGGTGATATTGCCCGGGCCTTCCATTCCGAAGACGATCATGTCCAGGCCGTTGTCCATGCACAGGCTGAAGGCGGCCGCATCCACGACCCGCAGGCCGCGCTGGAGGGCATCGGCATAGGTCACCCGGTCGAGCTTTGCCGCGCCCGGGTGGGTGCGCGGGTCGGCGTCATAGACCCCGTCGACCCCGCTCTTGCTCATCAGTACCGCGTCGCATTTGATCTCCAGGGCCCGCTGGGCGCTGACCGTGTCGGTGGAGAAGAACGGCATACCGGCTCCGGCGCCGAAGATGACCACGCGACCCTTTTCCAGGTGACGAATGGCGCGGCGCGGGATATAGGGCTCGGCGACCTGGCCCATGGTGATGGCGGTCTGGACGCGGGTGTCGATGCCTTCCTTCTCCAGGAAGTCCTGCAGGGCAAGACAGTTCATCACGGTGCCGAGCATGCCCATGTAGTCGGCACGGGTGCGGTCGATGCCGCGCTGCTGCAACTCGACGCCGCGGAAGAAGTTGCCGCCGCCGACCACCACGGCCACCTGGATGCCCTCGCGGACCGCCTCGGCGATCTGCTGGGCGATGCCGCGCACCACATCCGGAGCCAGACCGATGCCGCCCCCGCCGAAGACCTCCCCGGAGAGCTTGAGCAGAACGCGGCGGTATTCGCCATGCACCGGACCGAGGTCGGCCCCGTCCGGCGCAGGGGTGATCGACGTCATTCGAGACTCCTTGGACGGGGTGGCCGGACGCTGCCGGGCCAAGACTCTGGGGGCCCTTAATCCTGTCACAAGGCCAGGAATGGGCCGGACTCGGCATCGCCTGTCCCCGGTGCTGCGGAGCCGACGAGTGGCCTTCGGGTCAGGGCCCGTGGCGGCCCATCGTGGTGATCAGGCCGATGACCACCGCGCCCCACCAGGTCAGCTGGGACATCGACAACAGGGCCACGGTGGTCAGCCGCAGCTTGCCCGGGATCTCCCCGAGCGAGCGTGGGTCGATCAAATCCCCGAGGCGGCGACCCAACGCCCATACCGCGATCCCGTTGTTGAGCAGGATCAGCACGAAGGTCATCTTGACAATGGTCAGCGGGATGCTCAGATCCGGGCCGAGGAAGATCCCGGTGAGCAACAGCAGGGTGGAGCCCAGCCAGATGAGCGGGTGGGCCGCCTCGGTCAACCGGATCAGCTCCCGGAACCGGCGTCGCCCGCTCAACCAGACCAGGGCATACCAGTCCATCAGCACCACGGCTCCGAGGGCGGCGATCAGGGCGACGACGTGCAGTCCGAGCGCGAAGCGGCGCACCACGGGTGAGGCATCGACATACTGCGAGGCGAGCAGGCAGCCGGCCCAGGCGAGAGCCGTCAGGGCGTGTAGCCGCCAGGGATAGGGCCCATGTTTCACCGGTGGTCGCAGGCCGCCTTGGGTGGGGGGTCGCCAGATGCTGGAGCCACCGGGTATTGCGCCAGCCCACTTCATGCCACAATCCCATACGTGGGACGACACTCTGCGGGCGCGAAATCGCCTATGCCTCGAGTCGCCGCGGGCCTGGGTGCCCTGCTCCTGCTCGGCGGCGCCGGATTCGCCCTGACGTCGGCCCTGGGGGACGATCGGGCCGACGCGGGTACCAGCACCGGCACATCATCCCCTAATTCCGGGGCGGGTGGGAGCGCGTCCACCTCGGATTCCACCGGATCAGCTTCGTCGGGTTCGACCGGCTCCGCCGCCGGCTCCACTGCGGGTGTTTCCGGCTCGAATGGCGCGTCCGCCAGCGAGTCTTCGGCCAGCGAGTCCGCGGCCGCGGACGAGGCCGCCACCAAGGCCCTGGACGCCTGTGTCGCCGAGGTTCGCGCCGGTGAAGCGCTGGTCAAGGCCGCCGATGCCTCCGCCCGTGACTGGGGCGTTCATGCCGGGGCGCAGATCGACCTGGATCGCGGCAAGATCAGCTACGAACGCGCTTCGCAGCTGTGGGCCAAGACCAAGGTGAAGGCGGACGCGGATGTGGCCGCTTTCAACGCCGCCAAAAAAACGTATGACGCGCGCGCCGGTCAGTGCGCGGACGCGCCGAGCGCCACCGCAGGTTCCGCACAGGCGGACGCGGCGAAGGCGTGCAGCGCTCGGGCGAGCGCCCTGGCCACCGTGGTCGGCGCCGGCGAGCACGTCAACCACCAGTGGCACGACCACTCCGAGCAGATGAAGACCAAGGACCGCGATGCTGGTCCGGCCTATCACGCGAAGTGGCTCGATTATGTCGAGGGCAGCAAGCGCGTGCTGGGTGCCTACGCCACGGCCAAGAAGTCCCTGGCCGCAGCGCCTGCGTGCGAGGGCTAAGTCCCCCTCCCCCCGGTAAACGCCCCGAATGGGTAGCGATGACGGCGCTCTGACGCCGAATTCGCTACCCATTCTGCATTCTGTCCACGGACCGCCCACGGACGCACAACTGCCGCGCACCCCCGAGGGGGTACGCGGCAGTTGAGGTGGGGTGAGCGGTAGCTCAGGCGCCCACGCGGAAACGCGCGAAGGACTTCGCGGACGCGCCGGACTCCTCCAGCACCTTGGCGACGGTCTTCTTGGGGTCCTTGGCGAAGGCCTGCTCGAGCAGGACATTCTCCTTGAAGTACCCGTTGACCCGGCCCTCGACGATCTTGGCGAGCGCAGCCTCCGGCTTGCCCTCCTCACGGGCGGTGGCCTCGGCGACCCGACGCTCGTTGTCGACGACGGTGGAGTCGATCTCGTCGCGGGTCAGCACCGAGGGGCTGAACGCGGCAACATGCATCGCCACATCGCGCGCGGTGGCCTCGTCGCCGCCCTCGACCGCAACCAGCACGCCGATCTGCGCGGGCAGGTCGGGGCTGGTCTTGTGCAGGTAGGAGACGACCGTCGGGCCCTCGATGCGGGCCACGCGCTTGATCTCGATCTTCTCGCCGATGGTGGCGTTGGCCGAGTCGAGCAGTTCCTGAACGGTGCGACCGTCCTCGAGGGTGCTGGACAGCAGCGACTGGGCGTCGCTCGCCTTGGCGGCAACGGCCTGGGCCAGGACCTGGTCGGCCAGCTCGCCGAACTTCGGCGCCTTGGCGACGAAGTCGGTCTCGCAGAGCAGCTCGACGAGGGTGCCGACGCCGTCCTCGGCCTTGGCGATGACCAGACCATTGGAGGTCGTGCGGCCCTCGCGCTTGGTGACGCCCTTGAGACCCTTGACACGCAGGATCTCGGTGGCCTTCACCGAGTCGCCATCGGCCTCGTCCAGGGCCTTCTTGACGTCCATCATGCCCGCGCCGGTGGCCTCACGCAGGGCCTTGATGTCCGCAGCGGTGTAGTTCGCCATGAGGATTGGGACCTTCTTTCCTAGCTCGTATGCGGTTCGCCGGCACTCAGGCCTGCGGGGCCTCAGCGGCCTGCGGGGTGGCCTCGGCCTGCTCGCCCTCGGGGGCAACGGCCTCGGCGGGGGCCTCCGGAGCCTCGGTGCCCTCGGCAGCCGGAGCCTCGGTGGAGTTGTTGGCGTCGGCGGCGGGGGCCTGGGGCTCCTCGGCACCGAGCAGCTCACGCTCCCACTCGGCCAGCGGCTCCTGCTCGGTGGTCTCACCGGTGGCGGAGCCGCCGCGAGCCTGCGAACGCTGGATGAGGCCGTCGGCCGCGGCGTCCGCGATGACCCGGGTCAGCAGGGTGACCGAACGGATCGCGTCGTCGTTGCCGGGGATCTGGTAGTCGACCTCGTCGGGGTCGCAGTTCGTGTCGAGGATCGCGATGACCGGCAGCCCGAGCTTGCGGGCCTCGTCGACGGCGAGGTGCTCCTTCTTGGTGTCGACGATCCACACGGCGGAGGGGACCTTGGTCATGTCCCGGACGCCGCCGAGCGTCTTCTCGAGCTTCTCCTTCTCGCGGCGGAGGATGAGGAGCTCCTTCTTCGTGTAGCCGGAGCCGGCCACCGTGTCGAAGTCGATCTCCTCGAGCTCCTTCAGGCGCGTGAGGCGCTTGGAGATCGTCTGGAAGTTGGTGAGCATGCCACCGAGCCAGCGGTGGTTGACGTACGGCATCCCGACGCGCGTCGCCTGCTCGGCGATGGGCTCCTGGGCCTGCTTCTTCGTGCCCACGAAGAGCACGGTGCCGCCGCGGGCGACGGTCTCGCGGACGAACTCGTACGCGTTGTTGATGTACGTCAGCGACTGCTGCAGGTCGATGATGTAGATCCCGTTGCGCTCCGTCATGATGAAGCGCTTCATCTTCGGGTTCCAGCGTCGCGTCTGGTGCCCGAAGTGGACGCCGCTCTCCAGGAGCTGGCGCATGGTGACGACGGCCATCGCCGTGGTCCTCTCTCGTCGGTTGTCAGTTGTCCGGGCTCCCCCGACGGCTCGGCCGGCGGGTCACCCTCCTGGCGCCTGCACGCACCCCGCCCGACCGGGGTCGGGACTGCCGTGGTGCGCCCCGTTTCGGAGTGGTCTCGTCAACGGTGGGAAGGCGCGCGAATTCGCCCGGCGAACCGGGCGTGCCCCCAGTCTACGGACGAGGGGGGCTCGCGACGAATCGGGTCCGCGCAGTCCACAGCCCCGGCGTCGCTCTCGGGCTCGTCCACGGCGGCCCGCTGCCGGCTGCCCACGGCGCGCTGCGACCGCTGTGATGGGGGCATGCCACGGGTCCCGATCGCCCTCGCCCTCGCCCTCGTCCCGACGGTCGGGGCCGTCTCCGTCACCGCGGCGCCAGCTCCGCGGGCGGAGATCACCCCGTCGACGGTCGAGGCGGCGGCAGCGCCCACGCCGGTGCGGGCGCGATGGCGCTGGCCCGTGGGCCCGGGCCATGACGTCGCGCGGCCGTTCGAGCGCCCGCAGATCGGAAGAGCACG
>CAKZIH010000336.1 GCA_936931335.1 uncultured Nostocoides sp.
TTTCCGATCTAAGTCCCGAGATGTCCCTGCTGAGCACGCTGGCCGGACTCCCGGCCGCCGGGGTCTATGCGGCCGTCGCCGGTTTGGTCGGCGTGGAGAGCATCGGGATCCCCGTCCCGGGTGAGACCGGCCTGATCACCGCGGCGCTCATCACCACCCATCCCGCGGCCCGGGTCACCCTGCTCGGGGTGTTCCTCGCCGCCTGGGCGGGGGCGGTCATCGGGGACAACATCGGGTATGCCGCCGGTCGGCGCTATGGCCCCCGGTTGTTTACCCACCTGGGCGAGCGTTTCCCCCACCAGTTCTCGCCCGCCCATGTCGCCTATGCCGGTCACCTCTTCCAGCGGCACGGGGCGAGCACCGTCTTCATCGCCCGCTTCGTCGCGCTCCTGCGGATGCTCGCCGGCCCATTGGCCGGATCGCTGCACCTGGCCTATCCCCGGTTCCTGCTCGCCAATGTCGCGGGGGGTGCCGCGTGGGCGGGTGGCATCACCGCGCTGGTCGGCCTTCTTGGGGCGGCGGCGCACCGGTGGGCGACGGGAGTGGGCTGGGTGCTGCTCGTCGTCGTAGCGCTAATCGCGCTGGTGAGCAGTCGACGCCTGCACCGCGCCTTTGAGCGACGCGTCGCCGAATTCGCGCGCGAGCAGGAGCAGCACCCCACATGAGCGGGTTGCCCTCCTGGCGCGCGCGCTGGCGCGTGCGCTCGCTCCGCTTCCGCATCCTCGCCGCGACCTCGCTCGCGGCGGCGCTGGCCCTGATCGTCGCGCTCGGCGCCTACGCACTCACCCTGCAAGCGGTGCTCGGCAGTTCGGCTCGCACCGCGGCGATCGACCAGGCCAATCAAGTCGCGGTGCTGCTGGCGGACTCCGATGCCCAGGTGGGGGCCGCCCTGCGGGATGTCCCCGCCCAGGGTTCGATCCTGCAACTCGTCGACGCCTCCGGCGTGGTGCTCTCCTACAACGACCCGGCGGCCGCCCGAGCCCCGCTGGCCGACCTGCATCCGGCCACCGGTCAGGTGCTCAGTACCCGGGCACGCAATATCCCGGCGGACCCGCACGATCCATACGTGGTGGTGGCCCGTGGCCTGCCGCCCTCCCGCACGGCTGGGGCGGTCACGCTGATGGTGGCCACCCCGGTGCACAACGAGACCGCCGTCATCCGGGAGGCGACGCTGGCCCTCGGCGGGCTGGCCCTCTTCCTGCTCGCCGGCCTGCTGTGGCTCATCCACCGGGTGCTGACGGCGGCGCTCGGCCGCGTGGAGAGCATCCGGGCGAGCGTCGCCGAGATCCGGGCGAGTCGATCCGAGGTGCGGGTGCCGGTCCCGGCCGGCGGCGACGAGATCACCCACCTTGCCGAAACCATGAACGAGATGCTCGATCGCCTGCACGACGCCGACCGAGCCCAACGCGCCTTCGTCAGCGATGCCTCACACGAGCTGCGCAGCCCGCTGACCGCTATCCGGATGATCAGCGAGACCTCCCCCGAGGGCATCGACCCGGGTGGCACCGCGGTGGTGCACGCGGAGGCCCTGCGCCTGCAGCGTCTGGTCGAGGACCTGCTGACCCTGGCCAAGGCCGACGATCAGGGCGTTCCCCTGGACCGGGCCGAGGTCGACATCGACGACCTACTCACCGACGAACTTCACCGCTTGCGCGCAATGACGACCTTGCAGATCACCGCGGATATCGCCCCCGTGCGCGTGCTCGGGGATCCGGCTCGCCTGACGCAGGTGATCCGCAATATCAGCGACAACGCGGTGCGGCATGCGCGGCACGCCATTCACCTTGCCGACCGCAGCGAGGGCAATGGGGTGATGATCGTCATCGACAACGACGGCGACCCCGTCCCCGTGGAACGCCGGGAGGCGATTTTCGATCGGTTTACCCGCCTCCATGAGGCCCGGGATCGCGACAGCGGCGGCAGTGGTCTTGGCCTGGCGATCGTCCGCTCGCTGGTCGACTCCCACGGCGGTCGGGTGCGCACGACGGATAGTCCCGCGGGATGGTGCCGGTTCGAAGTCTGGCTGCCGGCCGAGGGCCAACCCGAGGGCGCCGACCTAGCCGGCGGGAGCCGCCATCCGCACCGCATGTAGTCGGTAGCCCCGCCCCCGGACGGTCTCCAGCGATTCCGTGCCGAAGGGCACGTCGATCTTCTTGCGCAGATGGCCGAGATAGACCTCGACGATATTGTCGCTGCCCTCGTATGCCGGGTCCCAGACGTTGTCCAGGATCTCCGCCTTGGACACCACATCGCCGGTATGCCGCATGAGGAAGTGCAGGACGGCGAACTCCCGCGAGGTCAAGGCGATCGTCGTCCCGCCCCGCGTGACCAAATGCTTGGCCGGATCTAGGCGCAGGTCACCCGCCTCGAGGGTCACCGGCCGCTCCGGGGCACCCCGGCGCATCAGCGCCCGCAATCGGGCCACCAACACCATGAAGCTGAAGGGTTTGGACAGGTAGTCGTCGGCGCCGAGGTCGAAGGCATCGGTCTGGTCGTACTCGCCATCCTTGGCGGTGAGCATCAGCACCGGGGTCCAGATCTGCAGTTCGCGGATATTGCGCAGCAAGTCGTAGCCATTGCGGCCGGGCAGCATGATGTCCAGGACGATCACGTCATACGGGTTCTCGGTCGCGCACCACTGCCCGGTGATCCCGTCGTGGGCGACATCGACGACGAACCCTTCGGCCATCAGCGCGCGCTTGAGTGGGAGCGCGATATTGACCTCGTCCTCCACGAGCAGTACCCGCATCACCGTCCGCCTTTCTCGTTGTGCTTGGCACGGTAGTCCCCGCCTACTGAAGGCTTTCTGAATCTGCACCACGCGTGGACAACCTCGCGGCGGGTCGATGCGTCAGAGTGGGGCAAGGACCGGGGAAATCACCGAAGTCGGCTGCCGTGGTCGGCGGTTGGGGTCCGCACATTCATACCGAGGGGAAACTCGATGACCAAGACGCATCTCCTGGCGCTCTCGCTGGGCGTAACCATGATCGGCACCGGGGTGAGCGCGCCCGCCTGGTCCGCCACCCCGAAGGCGGCGCCGGCATCCGCTTCGGCGCCGCAACCCAACATCCTGCGTCTATGGACCGCCGAGTTCATGGGTCGCGGCGGGGGCGGGCACAGCGACGCGGAGCTGACCGCGATGGCCAAGCGTTTCGACGTCATCGCCGCCATGCCCAAGCGGTTCTCGCCCGCCCAGATCCGGCTCATGAAGGCGGCCAATCCCAAGCTGGAGCTCGCGGTCTACCGCAATGCCACCTTCGGGCCGGGCAATCTGACCGAGGATATGTACGCCCACGACGCCAACGGCGAGCGCATTCACGCGATTCGGTGGCCCACCACATACCTGATGGAGCTCGGCTCGGCCGGCTGGCAGCGCAAGGTGGCGAGTTCCTGCGTGGATCAGGTGCGTGCCAGCGGGTATGACTATTGCTACCTCGACGTCCTGGGCAATGCCCCGATCATCAGCGAGGGCTATATCAACGCGTGGCCGGTGCACCCCGACGGCACCCGGTGGACCCCCCAGGAGTGGATCACCTGGACCGCCCAGATCTCCCAGGGCGTCACCAATGCCATGGGCCGCCAGCAGTACGGCAATGGGTATGGCGCGGGTTGGCGCTACTTCCACCCCAAGTTCGCTTCCAAGCCGCTCTATGCCCCCAACAAGCAGGTGGCGGCCGAGGGCTTCGTGCGCAGCGGCCGCGACCCGGTCACCTCCTGGTACAGCGAGACCGACTGGAAGGCCGATGTCGACATGATGATCGACACCGAAAAGGCCGGCCGCGGGATGATGACCATCACCAAGATCTGGACCGATACCCCCACCCCCGAGGCGACCAAGGACCGGATCCACGAGTACGCGCTGGCCACCTTCCTGCTGGGCACGGGCGGCAAGTCCCGCTTCAACTTCCTGCGTGAGGAGTCGCCGGACGCCCCACTCATGGAGCACCCGTACAACAAGATCAACCCCGGCACCCCGGTCAATAGCTACCGCAAGGTGGGTGGCGTCTACCGGCGCGACTTCTCCCGGGCCCTGGTGCTGGTCAACCCGACCACGACCGCCCGGACCGTGACGCTCACCCGCAGCTACACCACGATGAACGGTCAGACGGTGCGCGGCTCGGTGCGGATGGCACCGCATACCGCCCGGATCCTGCGCTTCTGACGGACGCGCGTCATCGCCTGGTCGGGCCGCGGCGGCCCGACCAGGCGAAACGTCGATTTCAGCGGGGCTGAGCGCGCGGCGCGGGGCGTTCACCGGATGTTTCCGTGCGATTCGGCCGGAGCGGTTGACGGGGCCGGTCGAACGTGTGTGGATTGGGTGTCCCCCCTGGTTGACCGAGGAGTTCGTTGATGTCCGCTGCCCGTCCCACGATCGGGAGGCGCGCCATCTGTGCCGTCTCCGCGGTCGCCGTGAGCACTGCCGGTATGGCCGTGTTCGCCACCCCCGCCTCCGCCGCCGGCGAGGCTGCCCTGACCGCCTTTGGCACGCCCTATACCCAGAACTTCGACAGCTTGCCCGCGACCGGCACGGGTACTGACACCGATCTGCCGGCCGGCTGGGCATTCGTGGAGACCGGAGAAGCCGCTAACACCACCTTTACTGCGGGCACCGGTTCGTCGAACACCGGCGACACCTATTCCTTGGGCAACTCCCCGGCCGCCGACCGAGCGTTCGGCAGCATGAACAGCGGCAAACTCGTCCCGACCATCGGCGCGGTCTTCACCAACCAGGCCGGTAGGACCATGACCTCCCTCGACCTCTCGTTCGTGGCCGAGCAGTGGCGCCTCGGCGCGAAGGACCGCACCGACCGGCTCGACTTCGAATACAGCACCGACGCGACCGGCCTGTCCGACGGCACCTGGACCGCCGTGGACGCACTCGATGCAGTCGGGACCGTGAGCACCACCACCGGTACCGCTGGCGCCCTGGACGGCAATGCCGCCGCGAACCGCACCGAGGTGACTGGCTCGATCACCGGGCTGTCGATCCCCCAGGGTGGCCGGATCGCCCTGCGCTGGAAGAGCTTCGACGCGGCGGGTGCGGACGACGCCCTCGGCATCGATGAGCTGCGCCTTACCCCGCGGGGTGAGACCGCCGGCGAGTCGACCGCCCCGAAGGGGACCGGCCAGGCCGACCCGGCCTCGGTCCTGCCCGGCGCCACCACCACCCTGACGGTGAACACCACCCCCGGCACCAACCCGGTGAGCACCGGCATCGCCGTCACCGCCGACCTCACCGCGATCGGTGGCGCTGCCGCGACGCAGCTCAAGGACGACGGAGTCGCCCCCGACGCCACTGCCGGTGACGGCATTTTCACCACCTCCGCCACCGTGGCCGCGGACACCGCGGCCGGCGACAAGTCCTTGCCCTTCACCGTGACCGACGCTCAGGAGCGTTCGAGCACCGGCGCCATCGCGTTGACCGTCGGCGCCAGCGAGCCCTGCGCGGCGGAGGACCGGGCCATCGGCAGCGTGCAGACCGCCGGTGCCACCGGCATCAGCGGGCAGGTCACCGTCCAGGGTGTGGTCGTGGGCGACTACGAGGGCGCGTCCCCGGCTCTGCGCGGTTTCTATCTGCAGGATCAGGGTGACGCGGACGCCGCCACCTCCGACGGCATCTTCGTCTTCGAGGGTGACAACGCCAACCGGGTCAAGGTCGGTGACATCGTCCAGGTGACCGGCGGCGCCGGGGAGAACCAGAACCAGACCCAGATCAGCTCCACCACCGGGATCGTTGTCTGCGGCACCGGCGGTCAGGTGCCCCGCACCGAGGTCGACCTGCCCGTCGACCAGCCGAACGACCTCGAGCGCTACGAGGGCATGCTCGTCGACTTCCCCGAGCAGCTGACCGTCACCGAGCACTACCTGCTCGGCCGTTTCGGCCAGGTCACCCTCTCCAGCGGCGGCCGGCTGCAGCAGCCGACGAATGTGGTCGCCCCCGGCGCCGCCGCCAATGCCCTGCAGGCGCAGAACGACCGGCGCCGGATCCTCATCGACGACGACACCCAGGCGCAGAACCCCGACCCGATCAAGTTCGGCCGCAACGGTCAGCCGCTGTCGGCGAGCAACACGCTGCGCGGCGGTGACACGATCACCGGTCTGCACGGCGTGCTGACCTACACCTGGGGCGGCAATGCCGCCAGCCCGAACGCCTACCGGGTCCGCCCGATCGGCGCCCTCGGCGGCGGTGTTCCCGACTTCGTCGCGGCCAACCCGCGCCCGAGCACCCCGCCGGCCGTCGGCGGCACGCTCAAGGCCGTCGGGATGAACCTGCTCAACTACTTCAACACCTTCGGTACCACCGCCTGCAAGGGCGGTGTCACCGGTGCCACCATGGAATGCCGCGGCGCCGACAATGCGGCCGAGTTCTCCCGCCAGTGGCCCAAGACCGTGGCCGCGATCAAGGCGATGAACCCGGACATCCTCGCGGTCAACGAGATCGAGAACGACGGCTATGGCGACGCCAGCGCCCTCGCGGATCTGGTCGGTCACCTCAACGACGAGCTGGGTGCGAACACCTATGCGTATGTCGATGTGGACGCCCGCTCGGGCCAGGTCGACGCGCTCGGGAATGACGCGATCAAGGTCGGCATGATCTACAAGCCGGCCGCTGTCACCCCGGTGGGCACCACTGCGGTGCTCAACTCCGCGGCATTCGTCAACGGCGGCGACCCGGCACCCCGCAACCGCGCCACGTTCGCCCAGGCTTTCGAGGAGAAGGCCACCGGCGAGCGCGTCGTGGTCAACATCAACCACCTCAAGAGCAAGGGCAGCACGTGCTCCGAGCCGGATGCGGGCGACGGGCAGGGCAACTGCAACCAGGTGCGGGTCAACGCCATACATGTGCTGACCGACTGGCTGGCCGGTGACCCCACGGGCACCGGGGAGCAGGATGTGCTGCTGCTCGGGGACTACAACTCCTACGCGATGGAGGACCCGATCATGGCCCTCCAGAACGCCGGATTCATCCACCTGATCAAGACCCGGCTCGGTGCGGACGCCTACTCCTATGTCTTCGACGGGCAGTGGGGCTACCTCGACCACGCGCTCGCCTCGCCGTCGCTGGACCGCCAGGTGACCGGGGTCGCGGACTACCACATCAATGCGGACGAGCCCTCGGTGCTGGACTACAACACCAACTTCAAGACCGCGAGCCAGCAGGCCGAGCTCTATGCACCCGACCAGTACCGGGTCTCCGACCACGACCCGGTGATCGTCGGTCTGGGTCTGACCGGTCCGGTCAACCACGCCCCGGTCGCCCAGGACCAGTCGGTGAGCACCAAGGAGGACACCGCCACGGCGATCACCCTGGCCGGCACCGACCCGGATGGCGACCCGCTGACCTACACGGTCACTGGCGGACCGAGCCATGGCACCCTGTCCGGCACCGCGCCGAACCTCACCTACACCCCGGATGCCAACTACTCCGGCCCGGACTCTTTCACCTTCACCGTCAGTGATGGCACCACGACCTCGGCCCCGGCCACCGTCGACATCACGGTGACCCCGGTGGACGACCCGGCGACCGTGGCCTTCGTCACCGGCGGCACCTGCCTGTCGCTGACCTCCGGACGGATCAATGTCACCGTCAACGACGTGGACTCCTCCTCGGTCAAGCTCACCGGCACTTCGAGCAACCAGGTGCTGGTCCCCAACTCCAAGATCTTCGTCGGCGGGAATGGCGCCACCCGCACCGTGACCGTCACCGGCCAGCCCGGCCGCAGCGGTTCGGCCACGATCACGCTGACCGCGGACGATGGCACCACCAAGACCACCCGGACCTTCCAGGTGCGTATCGGCACTGCCCGGGCGGAAACCCTGACCGGCACCGCCGGGACCGATGTGATCCTGGCCGGGGGCGGTAATGACACCGTCAACGGTGGCGCCGGCGTGGACCTGCTCTGCGGTGGTGACGGTGCGGACCGGCTGCTCGGCGGCGACGGCAATGACACGCTTATCGGCGGGTCGGGCAATGACATCCTCGACGGCGGCGCCGGTTCCGACCTGCTGCTGGGTGTGATCGGCAATGACACGCTCACCGGCGGCACCGGCGGCGACTACTTCGACGGCGGCGCCGGGACCGACAAGGCCACCGACTTCCGCCCGTGGGAAGGGGATGTCAAGGTCAACACCCCCTGACCCTGGCTGACGCCTAAACGGTCTCCCCGGACCGCGGCCTCGTCGCCGGCAGCCGAAGCATGGCTGCCGGTTGGCGAGTCCCGGCTCGGGGAGACCGTTTTGGTATGTCGGTGGCTAGTCAACCCACCGCGGTGAAAGTGCCCGAGCCTCATCTCCGGTCGGTCTGGGAGCCAGTAGACGTCCCATGACCACAGTGCACTCGACCACGCCGGGTCCGAGCACCTGCCATCCCTCGTCCGCATAGAGAATCCGTGCCCCATCGGACGCATCGTCCGTCGTCTGCAGCAACAATCTCTCGGCCGTCGTCGAGGCATAGAGATGGTGCAGCAGCCCACGGGCGACCCCGTGACGACGGGCCCGCGGCGACACCCCGAGGCTCACGATCTCGAAGTGCCCGCCCACCCAACGCGCATATGTGTCGGTGTCGAGGCTGTCCTTCAACGCATCGCTCCACCACTGCCCCGGCTGACCGAGATAGCCCCAGGCGAAACCGACCGCCGCGCCATTCTGATGTGCGAGCCAGCACACGAAACCGCCTCTGCGAGCGTGCTTCTCCCACGTCTGCTCGAGCCAGGTCGACTCGTCGGGTTGGTCGTGGAAGACCTCGTTGTAGACCGGCCATACCTGGCGGCCGGACAGCTCAACAGCTGGAGCGGGCTTCAAAAAGGTGATCGTCACTTTCGCCGCCCGATCTGCTCAGCTGGCCCTATCCGCCGCCAACCAATGTAACCGGGTTGACCGGGTAGTTGGGCCGTTAACGAGTCGTGACCAGGGTGGTCCAACCGGGCTGCCGGTCCCGGAGTCTTCAGGGCAATGACTCACACCGGGTGAGATCACCATCTCAAAAGGCCCGAAAAATCTTCGCTCGCAACGCTTTGCGTCAGATCTCCACCGTCGCTCTCGTGGGCGCCGCGCTCGCCGGGGCGGGTGTCGCAGCTGCCGGTGCCGACGCCTCGTCCGCGCCGGCTGCGGTGGTTACCGACGCGCCTGCGGTTGCGACCACGACCATGATCATTGCCGGTGGCGCGGCCTCGGCGGGCAGCCCTCGACGACGGCCGGCGTGGCCTATGCGTCCGACGACTCGATCCGGGTCAAGAGCTCCTCCGGCACGTTCGTCGCGGCATACCCCGCCCGAATGATCAGCGGTCTGCACCTGGTCCACGCCACCTCCGACGGCTCCCGATTCCTGTTTGTCGGTGAGGACGGTTTGGCGGTCGTCCTCGACGGGCCGCGCACCACGGTCTCCCGCTTCACGCGTCGTATGCCGCCTGGCCTTGGGTACGCCGGCAGCCGCCTAAGGAGGGGACGGCCGCGCCATTCGCCCGCCGGAGGCGATGAGGGGGTGGGGCGGTATTCCTCCCCACGCCGGGCGGGTAGCGGGCTCTGAGTGGCCCTGACGGGCCGGGAATGTGCGGGAAGTACGGATGGAGAGGGTAAAATCAATGGGTTGAGGGCGTCAGCGTTGCGCGCGGATGCCAGGCGTCATACCGGATTGAGGAGAACCGTGGCGGATAGCCCCGAGCTGACACCCGAGAACGACATGGCGCCGGACCCAGCGACAGTCCACGACAACCCGAAAGTCCAGGATAACCCGATCGCCCAGGACGACCCGATGACCGGACAGGGCTCGATCCCCTCGCCGACGGCGGGCGCGGCCGAGCCGCAGACCGGTGACCCCGACGCGGTGACCAGCACGGCGGACCCGGCATACGACGCCAGCGCGATCACGGTCCTCGAGGGCCTCGAGGCGGTCCGCAAGCGCCCCGGCATGTATATCGGCTCCACCGGCGAGCGCGGTCTGCACCACCTGGTGTGGGAGATCGTCGACAATGCCGTGGACGAGGCACTGGCCGGCTATGCCGACACCATCGATGTCACCTTGCGCGCCGACGGCGGCGTCCGGGTCAAGGACAACGGCCGTGGGATCCCCACCGATATCCACCCCACCGAGGGCATCAGCGCGGTGGAGCTGGTGCTCACCCAGTTGCATGCCGGCGGCAAGTTCGGCGGCGGCGGCTACAAGGTCTCCGGTGGTTTGCACGGTGTGGGTTCCTCCGTGGTCAATGCGCTCTCCACGCGCCTCGAGGTCTGCGTGCGCCAGAAGGGCCATGCCCACCGGATCACCTTCGAGAATGGCGTCGCCACCGGTCCGCTGGAGCGGATGGAGGAGACCTCGGCCACCGGCACCACGCTGACCTTCTGGGCCGACCCGGACATCTTCGAGACCGTCGAATACGACTACGAGACGATCCGCGCCCGCTTCCAGCAGTACGCCTTCCTCAACAAATGCCTGCAGATCAACCTGGTCGACGAGCGCATCGAGGATGAGCCCCAGGAGCACGTCGACCTGGACAACCTCGAGGACGAGGTATCCGAGGTCCTGGACACCGAGGCGCAGGCCGAGACCGGGGAGACCACAACCACCAAGGCCCGCACCGTCAGCTACCGGTATGACGGTGGCCTGGTCGATTACGTCCAGCACCTGAACTCCTCCAAGAAGGCCGAGCCGGTCCACGAGGAGATCATCGCGATCGAGTCCGAGAACGCCGAGCAGAGCCTCTCGCTGGAGTTGGCGATGCAGTGGACCTCGGCATACAGCGAGTCGGTGCACACCTACGCCAACACGATCAACACCCACGAGGGCGGCACCCACGAGGAGGGTTTCCGGGCGGCGCTGACCAAGCTGGTCAACGACTTCGCGCGCCGCCAGGGGATGCTCAAGGAGAAGGACGAAAACCTCACCGGTGAGGACGTGCGCGAGGGCCTGACCGCGGTCATCTCGGTGAAGCTCGGTGAGCCGCAGTTCGAGGGCCAGACCAAGACCAAGCTGGGCAACTCTGAGGTCAAGGGCTTCGTCCAGCGGGCGATGACCACCGAGTTCGGCGCCTGGCTGGAGCGCAACCCCGGCGCCGGCAAGGACATCGTGCGCAAGGCCATCCAGGCCGCCACGGCCCGCGTGGCCGCCCGCAAGGCGCGTGAGGCGACCCGGAAGCGAGTGCTGGAGTCGGGTGGCCTGCCGGGCAAATTGCGCGACTGTCAGGCCAAGGATCCGGCGATCTCCGAGGTCTTCATCGTCGAGGGTGACTCCGCGGGCGGTTCCGCCGTGCGCGGCCGTAACCCCTACAACCAGGCCATCCTGCCCATCCGCGGCAAGATCCTGAATGTCGAGAAGGCCCGCCTGGACCGGATCCTGGCCAACCAGGAGGTGCAGGCACTGATCTCGGCCTTCGGCACCGGGGTGGGCGAGGACTTCGATATCGAGAAGGCGCGCTACCACAAGATCGTGGTGATGGCCGATGCCGATGTCGACGGCATGCACATCCGCACCCTGCTGCTGACCCTGCTTTTCCGGTTCATGCAGCCGCTGATCGAGGCCGGCTATGTCTACCTCGCCCAGCCGCCGCTCTACCGGATCCGCTGGAGCAATGCCGAGCACCAGTTCGCCTACACCGACCGCGAGCGCGACGGTCTGGTCGCCGAGGGTCAGGCGGCCGGCTGGCGCCTGCCCAAGGACAACCCGATCCAGCGCTACAAGGGTCTGGGCGAGATGGACTACTCCGAGCTGTGGGAGACCACCATGGATCCGGCGCACCGGACCCTGCTGCAGGTGACCTTGGAGAATGCCGCCGCCGCCGACGAGATCTTCTCGATCCTCATGGGTGAGGACGTGGAGTCGCGTCGCGGTTTCATCCAGCGCAATGCCCGTGATGTGCGCTTCCTCGACATCTGACGCCCGTATGTCGTGACCCCCGCGCCCCTCGGGCCGCGACCAGGCGGCATACCAAATGACAATGAGACGAGACGATGACTGAACTTCCCCCCGAGGGCGCGGACGCGATCGAGCCGATCGATCTGAACGCGGAGATGCAGCGCAGCTACATCGAATACGCGATGAGCGTGATCGTCAGCCGAGCGCTGCCCGATGTCCGTGACGGGCTGAAGCCGGTGCACCGGCGGGTGCTCTATGCGATGTGGGACGGCGGCTACCGGCCCGATCGCGGGTTCAACAAGTGCAGCCGCGTGGTCGGCGACGTCATGGGCAAGTACCACCCGCACGGCGACAGCGCGATCTATGACGCGCTGGTGCGCCTGGTGCAGGACTGGTCGATGCGCTATCCGCTGGTGGCCGGCCAGGGCAACTTCGGCAGCCCGGGTGACGACCCGGCAGCGGCCGCGCGGTATACCGAATGCCGCCTGGCGCCGCTGTCGGTGGAGATGGTCCGCGACATCGAGCAGAACACGGTCGACTTCCGGCCCAATTACGACGGCAAGGAGAGCGAGCCGGTCGTCCTGCCGGCGCGCTTCCCCAATCTGCTGGTCAATGGCAGCGCGGGGATCGCGGTCGGCATGGCTACCCAGATCCCGCCGCACAATTTGCGCGAGGTTTCCGAGGCCGCGCAGTGGATGCTCGCCAATCCCGATGCCCCTCGGGAGGAGGCGCTGAGCGCGGTGATGGCGCGGATCACCGGGCCGGACTTCCCGACCGGCGCGCTGATCATGGGCCGTAAGGGCATCGAGGATGCCTATCGCACCGGACGCGGGCTGATCTCGATGCGCGCGATCGTCGAGGTCCAGGAGATCCAGAACCGCACCTGCCTGGTCGTCACCGAACTTCCCTATCAGGTCAATCCCGACTCCCTCGCCCAGCGGATCGCCGAGCAGGTCCGCGACGGGCGGCTGCAGGGGATCGCCGACATCCGCGACGAGACCTCCGGGCGCACCGGTCAGCGTCTGGTCATCGTGCTCAAGCGCGATGCGGTCGCCAAGGTCGTTCTCAATAACCTCTACAAGCACACCCCGCTGCAGACCACCTTCGGCGCCAACATGCTCGCCCTAGTCGACGGGGTGCCGCGCACGCTGCCGATCGACGCCTTCATCCGACACTGGGTGGAGCACCAGATCGACGTCATCCAGCGGCGCACGGCATACCGGCTGCGGCGCGCCGAGGAGCGCATCCACCTGCTGCGCGGCCTACTCAAGGCGCTGGATCAGTTGGACGAGGTCATTGCCCTGATCCGGCGCAGTCCGACGGTGGATGAGGCCCGCAGCGGGTTGATCGAGCTGCTGGATATCGACGAGGCGCAGGCCAACGCCATTCTCGAGTTGCCGCTGCGCCGCCTGGCCGCGCTGGAGCGCCAAAAGATCATCGACGAGCACGACGAGATCGAGGCCGAGATTCTCGACTACCAGGACATCCTGGCCCGTCCGGAGCGGCAGCGCTCGATCATCTCCGACGAACTCGCCGAGGTGGTCCGCAAGTTCGGCGACGACCGGCGCACCGAGATCGTGCCCTTCGACGGGGATATGCGGATGGAGGACCTCATCCCGGAGGAGGATGTGGTCGTCACCATCACCCGCGGCGGCTACGCGAAGCGCACCCGGGTGGCCGAGTACCGCTCCCAGCGCCGCGGCGGCAAGGGGGTGCGCGGAGCACAATTGCGCGGCGAGGATGTGGTCTCCCACTTCTTCACCACCACCAGCCACCACTGGCTGCTCTTCTTCACCAACCTGGGCCGCGTCTACCGGGCCAAGGCGTATGAGCTGCCCGACGCCGGCCGCGACGCCAAGGGCCAGCATGTGGCCAACCTGATGGCCTTCCAGCCGGGCGAGGAGATCGCCTCGGTGCTCGCCATCCGCGACTACGAAGCCGCCCCATACCTGGTGTTGGCCACCAAGGCGGGACTGGTGAAGAAGACCCGCCTGGCCGAATACGACTCCCCGCGCAGCGGCGGCGTGATCGCGATCAACCTGCGCGAGAGCGACGAACTCGTCGGCGCCGGCCTGGTCGCCAATGTGGACGACCTGCTGTTGGTCTCCCGCAAGGGACAGTCGGCACGCTTCGCCGCCGACGACACCCAGTTGCGACCGATGGGGCGCCCGACCTCCGGCGTGACCGGTATGAAGTTCCGCGGCGAGGACTCGCTGCTGTCGATGAGCGTGATCCCGGCCGGAACCGACCCGGACGTC
>CAKZIH010000337.1 GCA_936931335.1 uncultured Nostocoides sp.
GCGTATCCCCAACGGGATTCGAACCCGTGCTACCGCCGTGAAAGGGCGGGGTCCTGGGCCGCTAGACGATGGGGACCCGATTCTCCGAGGCCCCGGCATGCCAAGCGAGCAGGCTCGGATCCGTGGAGGAACGACTGGAAGCATACGGCCACCTGTGCCGATCACCAAAACGCGGGGGCCGAGCGACTCTTCGCCAGCCCGGATGGCGTCCACCGCCCACCCGGTAGCGGCCTGAGTCCGTATCGTCAGCGCAGGACCTCAGGGTCTGTCCGTCCAGCTCACCACAGCGATGAAGGAGACCGGCGTATGCGCACGGTGGGTGTCGAGGAAGAACTGATGCTCGTCGATCCGACGACGGGGGTGGCCAGCCAGACCTCGGCTGCCGTCCTGCGCGAACACCGCCGGCTGGTGGGGGAGCAGCCCCCGAGCGCCGCCCACGAACTGGATGCCGAGTTGATTCAGTACATGGTCGAGACGCACACCGCCCCCGCGGACAACCTCGACTCGATCGAGGAGCAACTGCTCACCGCCCGCCAGACCACGATCGCGGCCGCCGAAGCCGCCGGGGTGGCCATCGCGGCGGTCGGGCACACGGTCCTCCCGCCGGACGGACCGGCACTGATCGCCCCCGATGACCGCTATGCCCGAATCGTCCACGAGTTCGGCCCGACGGCGCGGCAAGCCGGGACCATGGGGATGCACGTGCACATCGCCATCGACTCGCCGCAGGAGGGCGTGCGCGCCATCGACGGTCTGCGCCCCTGGCTGCCGCTGCTGGTCGCCATCGCGGCCAACTCGCCCTACGCCGACGGTGTGGACACCGGTTATGCCAGTTGGCGCCAGCAGGTATGGAAGCGCTGGCCGACCGCCGGCCCGGCCGAGCCTTTCGGCTCCCTGGCCGAATATCGCCGGGTGACCGAGGCGCTCATCGCCTCCGGGGCAGCTCTGGATGCCGGGATGCTCTACTTCGACGTCCGGCTGGCGGCGCGCTATCCCACCGTGGAGATCCGGGTCGCCGACGTATGCACGGACCTCGGCGACGGCCTATTGGTCACCGCGCTGGCCCGCGCGCTCGTGGAGACCGCGGCGGCCGGGGAAGCGCCGCCGGCGGTGCGCAGTGACCTGGTCCGGGCCGCGCTCTGGCGCGCCTCGCGTTCCGGCCTGGACGGGGAACTGATGCACCCCCATACGGGCGAATTGGCGCCGGCATTTGATGCGCTGGGCGTCCTCGTCGAGTACGTGGAGCCTGCCCTGACGGCGTCCGGTGATCTGGACCGGGTCAGCGCCGGGGTGGAGCGCCTGCGGATGGTGGGCACCGGAGCGCGCCGGCTGCGCCAGGCATACGAACGCGGTGGCTCGATGAGCGAGGTGGTCGCCGACCTGGTGCGCCGGACCGCGGCGGAGCCCGGCGGCCACTGAACCCCAAGCAGCGCGCGCTCAGCGCTCGCCGCGGGCCCACGTCTTGACCTCGTCGACTTCCCAGGTGGTGACGATCCGCTCCGGCTCGATGCCGAAGGCCGCGGCCCGGGCCGCGCCATACGCCGGGAAATCCAACTGGCCGGGCGCATGGGCGTCGGAGTCGATGGAGAACAGGCAGCCCATCTCCACGGCGAGTTGCAGCAGGTCGTCCGGGGGATCGCAGCGCTCCGGGCGCGCATTGATCTCCACCGCAACGTTATTTTCTAGGCAGGCGGCGAAGACGGCCTCGGCGTCGAACTCACTCTGCGGGCGCGTCCCCCGCCCGCCGGTGACCAGGCGGCCAGTGCAATGGCCCAGCACGTTGACGCGCGGGTTCTGCACCGCCGAGACCATCCGGCGGGTCATCGGCGCCGCGTTCATCCGCAGTCTGCTGTGCACGCTGGCCACGACCACGTCGAGCTGGTCGAGCATCTCCGGGGTCTGATCCAGCGAGCCGTCGTCGAGGATGTCCACCTCGATCCCCTTGAGGAGGGTGAATGCCCCGCCCAGGGATGCGGTGATCGCATCTACGATCTCGATCTGCCGGCGCAGGCGCGCCACGGACAGACCGTTGGCGATCTTGAGCCGGGGGGAGTGGTCGGTGAGCACCAACCACTCGTGGCCGGTCTCCATCGCGGCGAGCACCATCTCGTCGATCGGCGAACCACCGTCGGACCAGTTGGAGTGGCTGTGACAGTCCCCGCGCAGCGCCGCGAACAGTTCCTGACCGTCCTGCGTGAGCGCGCCATTGTGGCTCTCCTGCAGGCTCGCCAGATAGGTCGGCACCTGCCCATCCAGTGCCTCGCTCACCACCGCCGCCGTGGCCTTCCCGATGCCCGGTAACTCCTGCAGCGTCCCCGCCCGATGCCGTTGCGCCAGTTCTTGATCCGGCAACTCCTTAAGTGTGGTCGCCGCCTTGCGGAAGGCCTCCACCCGGTAGCTGCTGGCCCGATTGCGTTCCAGCAGGAAGCCGACGCGCCGCAGCGCCTCGACGGGGTCCACCGGCGCGGTGAGGTCCGCTACGAGATGCGCCATGCCCCGACTGTATGCGGCGCCGGCCTCAGCCCGGCAGCAGCTCGCGCAGGGCGCGCACCAGCCGGTCGACGTCTTCGGCGTCGGTATAGGGCGCTAGACGCGCGCGACCCCCGGACGGGCACGCCGTCCGGGGGTCGCTCGGTGGTACGCCTCTGGAGCGGTCAGCTCACCTTCCAGACGACCGGGTTGTCGTAGTACGGGTTCTTCGAGCCGACTCCATCGGCCGTGTCGTCGCCCTGCCAGGTGACCGATCCGACCTTCACGCCCTTCGGCACGGCGAAGACGGCGCAGTTGCTCGCCGTCTCGCCCTCGCGCTTCTCGTCCGGCATGTCGATGGTGCACTTCTCGCTGATGGTGCCGCTGAATCCCGAGACGACAACCACACTCACCTCGCCGCCGTCCTCGTTGCGCGCCGTCAGGCGCGGCAGCATGTTCGAGTTCGGCGTGCCCTCGTAGGTCAGCCAGGTGTGTTTGGAGCTGACCAGCCACGGGACATACCCCTTGAACTCGCTGGCGTTCGAGAACTTGTCCCAGAGCGCGGGATCGCCCTCCTCGACGCTGGTGACGGTGGTCGACAAGGTGGCGTAGCCGTAGTACTTCTCACCCTTCTCCAGCGCCTGGACGTGGGTCACCACGGCATCTCCAACGGAGACCTCCGTGCCCGGCTTGGCTACCTCGCCCGATGCCTGAGTGGCGCTGTCGCTGGATCCGGTTTCTGTCGATGATTCCGTGCCGGTGGACGACTCGGTGCCGGTTGTCGACCCGGTGTTGGTCGCCGACGCCGAGGTGGTCGACTCGGGACTCGACGAGCTTGACGTCGTTTCAGAGCCGGTGCTCGAGGGAGCCGTCGCGCTGGTCGTGGAGGTGGTCGTGTTCGCGTCGTCGCCGCAGGCGGTCAGGAACATCCCGCCGGCGAGCAGCAGGGAAAGGGTCACGCGGGTGGTGCGCATAGGTTCTCTCTCTCCTTGCCGCGGATTGAACCGCGCTCGGGTGAACCTCCATGCAATCACGCCCGAGTGACGTTTCCGCTGTTGAACGGCCGGCCGGTCCTGGTCAGGCTGTCAGCACAGCAACTCGCGCAGGGCGCGCAGCAGCCGGTCGATGTCCTCGGCGTCGGTATAGGGAGCCAGGCCCACGCGCACCCCGCCGGTGTCGCCGAGCCCGAGGTGCCGGGAACATTCGATGGCATAGAAATGCCCGGCCGGGGCATTGATCGCGCGCTGCGCGAGTCCGGCACGGATCTCCTGCGGATCGCGTCCGGCCACGGTGAAGAGGAGGGTCGGGGTCCGGTGCGCGTCATTCGAATAGACTGTGACACCTGGCAATTCGCGCAGCGCCGGCTCCAGGACCGCGAGCAGGCCGTCCTCGTGCGCCTGGATCGCGGCATATGCGGTGATCAGCCGCTCGCGCCGGGTGCCCTGGTGCTCCGGTCCGAGGCCGGCGAGGAAGTCGACCGCCGCGCTGGCCCCGGCCATGAGCTCGTAGGGCAGTGTCCCGAGCTCGAAGCGCTCCGGCACCACATTCGTCGAGGGCAGCAGCTTGTCCGGTTCGAGGGTTTCCAGCAGGCCGGGGTCGGCGGCCACCACCCCGCAGTGTGGCCCCAGGAACTTGTACGGCGAGCACGCCCAGAAGTCCGCCCCGCTGGCGGCCAGATCAACGCTGGCGTGCGCGGTGTAGTGCACCCCATCGACATACACCCGGGCATCGGAACGCTCCCGCGTGGCCCGCACCAGGGCCGGTATGTCGGGCATCGTCCCGATCAGATTGCTCGCCGCGGTGACGGCCACTAGGCGGGTGCGGGGGGAGAGCACGGCCGCCAGGTCATCGGTGGTCAACTCGCCGGTTGTCGGGTCGAAGTCGATCCACTTGACGCTTGCCCCGGCGGCGGCCGCGGCCTGTACCCACGGCCGGACATTGGCGTCATGGTCCAGACGCGAGACGACCACCTCGTCACCGGCCGACCAGGTCTTGGCCAGGGTCCGGGCGAAGTCATAGGTCAGATCGGTTGCCGAGCGCCCGAAGACGATGCCCCGCGGGTCCGCGCCGAGCAGATCGGCCAGGGCCGAACGGCATTCGGCGACCACATCCTCGGCACGCTGCTCGGCGGGGGTCACCGTGCCGCGGTTGGCGATCGCCGCGGTCAGCGTCGCCGCCACCGCGTCGGCGACTGGAGTGGGCGTCTGCGACCCACCCGGGCCGTCGAAGTGCGCCGCCCCCGCGCTCAGCGCCGGGAAGTGGGAGCGGACGGCGGCCACGTCATACGTCATTTGCCGACCCTAGCGAGCCAGGCCGACAACCGGCACGGGCTGTCTACCGCCGCTGGCATCCCTCACCAGGAGGTATGCAGCGGCCGTCCCTCCGCGAAGCCGGCCATTGACTGCACCCCGACCACCGCCTGCTCGGCGAATTCGGCGACGGTGCGGGCACCGGCATAGGTGAACGAGGACCGGACGCCGGCGGTGATGGAGTCGATGAGGTCCTCCACGCTGGGGCGGGCGGGATCGACGTACATGCGGGCGTGGCTGATGCCCTCTTCGTAGAGTCCCTTGCGTGCGCGCTCGAAGGAGCTGTCGCTCGCCGTGCGGTTGGCCACGGCGCGGGCCGAGGCCATCCCGAAGCTCTCCTTGTAGGTGCGACCCTTTTCGTCGGTGAACAGGTCACCCGGCGACTCCAGCGTCCCGGCGAACCAGGAGCCGATCATCACATTTGAGGCGCCGGCGGCCAGGGCGAGCGCGACATCGCGCGGATGCCGCACGCCGCCATCGGCCCAGACGTGCTTGCCGAATTCCTTTGCCGCAGCGGCACATTCGAGCACCGCGGAGAACTGCGGACGGCCCACGGCGGTCATCATCCGGGTGGTGCACATGGCGCCCGGTCCGACTCCGACCTTGATGATGTCCGCGCCGGCCTCGATCAGATCGCGCGTCCCCTCGGCGGTGACCACATTGCCAGCCGCGATCGGGACGCCGAGGTCTAGTGCGCGGACCGCAGCCAACGCCTCGATCATCTTGCGCTGGTGGCCGTGCGCGGTGTCCATGACGAGCACATCGGCTCCGGCTTCCGCCAGCGCGGCCGCCTTGCCCGGGACGTCGCCATTGATCCCGACCGCGGCGGCGATCCGCAACCGTCCCTGCTCGTCCGCATTGGGCCGGTAGACGGTCGTTCGCAACGCCCCGGCCCGGGTCAGCAGCCCCACGAGCGAGCCGTCGGCGCTCACCACCGGCGCCAACCGGTGCCGCGCCGAGGTCAGGGTGGCGAAGGCGGTCTGCGGCTCCACATCCTCGGGCAGGGTGGTCAAGCCGGTCACCATGACATCGCGCACCTGTGCGAAGCGATCCACTCCGGTCAGGTCGGCCTCAGTGACCAGGCCCACCGGCCGGTTGTCCTCGACCACGACGGCGGCGCCGTGCGCGCGTTTGCCCAGCAGGATCAGCGCGTCACCGACGGTATGCCCGGGGCTCACCGTGATCGGGGTGTCGAAGACCAGGTGCCGCGACTTGGTCCAGGCGATGACCTCGGCCACCACCGGGATCGGGATGTCCTGGGGGATGACGACCAGGCCGCCGCGCCGGGCCACCGTCTCGGCCATCCGCCGGCCGGCGATCGCGGTCATATTCGCCACCACCAGCGGGATCGTCGTGCCCGACCCGTCCGCCGTGGCCAGATCCACGTCGAAGCGGCTGGTGACCTCCGAGCGGCTGGGCACGAGGAAGACATCGTCATAGGTCAGGTCGTGCGGGGGCATATTGCCGGCGAGGAAACGCATGGCGCCCAGTCTCCCCGATGCGGATCGGGGGAATCCCCGCCGCCGCCCGGGAGTTCTCTCACTGCCCCGCCTGCTGTCAGTGCGATCGGAGAGGATGAGCGCGTGAGCTTCCTGGAACCCAGCCCGGCCGATGTCGCCCGCCGCGCCGGCCTGCGCCGAATGCGGCTGGTGGCCACCTCGCTGCTGGTCTTCGCTTTCTTGGTCTTCGTGCTGACCAACCGCCACCAGGACGGCGCCTGGGGCTATGTGCACACCGCCGCCGAGGCGGCCATGGTCGGCGCCTTGGCCGACTGGTTCGCGGTCACCGCGATCTTCAAGCACCCGCTCGGGCTGCCGATCCCGCATACCGCCCTGGTCAAGAAGCGCAAGGACGAACTCGGTCAGAACCTCGAGCAGTTCGTCAGCGACAACTTCCTCACCGAGGAGATCGCGCGGGAGCGGCTCGCCGCCGCCCAGGTCGGCACCCGGGTGGGCCGGTGGTTGGCCGCGCCGGAGCACCGGCAGCGGGCGTTGACCGAGATCTCCCGGCTGGCGACCCTCGGCCTGGGCCGGATGCGGGACGAGGAGGTGCGCGACTTCGTCGTCGGCGTGCTGCTGCCGCGCTTGCAGCAGGAACCCTTGTCCCCGATCGCCGGCTCCTTCCTCAAGGGCATCGTCGAGGACAAGGCCCACCGCGGGCTGGTGGATCTCATGCTCACCGAGATTCACGACTGGCTGCAGGAGAACCCCAAGGTCTTCACCACGTTGATGACCGAGCGGGCACCCTGGTGGACCCCGCCGTGGGTGGATGAGCGCGTCGTCAATTGGACCTATGGGCAGGCGCTGGCCTGGGTACGGGATATGCGCACCGACCCCGACCACCGCGCGCGGATCGCCTTGGACCAGTTGCTGGTCAAGCTCGCCGATGACCTGCTCGCGGACCCCGAGACGCAGGCTCGGGCGGAGGCGCTGAAGGAACGGGTGCTCTCTCACCCGCAGGTGGGGGACACAGTGCTCTCGTTGTGGGCCAGCGTGCGGACCTCATTGCTGGCGGCGCTCGCCGATCGCGACAGTGCCCTGTGGCAGCGCGGCGACGGCTGGCTCGCCGAGGCGAGCACGACCTTGCTTACCGACACCGAGACCCGGGAACGGCTGGAGGGGCAACTGGGTGACCTCGTCGCCTTCGCGGTCACCACCTACGGCGCCGAGCTGACGAATGTCATCTCGCACACGGTCAACCGCTGGGACGCCGACGAAGCCTCGCAGCGGATCGAGCTCTTCGTGGGCCGCGACCTGCAGTTCATCCGGATCAATGGCACCATCGTCGGCGCGCTGGCCGGCGTGGTCATTCACACCATCTCGCAACTGCTCTGAGCGCTGCCGTCCACGGTATACCGCCAAACCCGTACGACGCCCACCGCACAATGACGCTGGGCCCGGTATGACGCGTGTGCGCGCCATACCGGGCCCAGTTCAGCGGATGGTGACGGCTCAGCCGGGACGACGTCCCCAGGCCTCGGCCACGGTGACCGCGTCGGCGCTGGTCGCTTGGGTCTTGCGGCTGTCCAAGGCCTCCAGGAAGCTGTTGTGGCAGTACATCTCCGGGTGGCTGGTCCACCGGTTGCGCCAGTCGGCCGAGGTGCAGTCCCAGGCGATGCCATTGCTGCCCATGCGGCCGTAGGCGCCTTCGACGATGCGATAGAACTGCACCGAGGCCCACTGGTCAACGCCGGGGCTCATCATTCGTCCCAGGCGCGACGGCGGGACGGTGCGCTTGTCGTTCTTCATCGGCATCGAGTAGCAGGCCAGCGCCTTGTTGTTGCACCGCCCGCCCATCACCGAGATGGTCTTGACCAGGTAGGGGTAGGTCATCACCTCGGAGCGGTTGTTGATGCTGGTCCCGTACTTGCGGCCGAAGGCGAAGTACTGGGTGACGACGCGGTTGGCGGCGGCGTCCATCTTGTCGTTGGGGTAGTAGAACATCCCCCACGCGCGGGTGAAGCCCTTGTTGTTCAGGATCGGCAAGGTCGCACCGGACTCCTGATAGCGCTGCTCGTCGGTGGTCATCTTGGTCATGTCCGCGTAGTTCATGCCCTGGGAGACCCCGGTCATCGCGTACCTGTCGCGCACCAGGTTTAGGTCCGACCAGGAGGGCTGCAGCAACTGCTGCTGGTAACAGGTCCTTGTGGTCGGCTCGGTGCGGTTGACGATCACTCCGCCCTGCGCGCTGAGGCCCCGGGCCTGCAGATCGGCGAGGTTCTGCTCAAGCGTGCGCGCCCCGGCCGGGACGATGTCGCAGTTGGTCCCGGTCGCGGCCGACCACTGCGAACGCCCGAACCCGATGGTGAGAAAGCCTTTGGTGGCCGGCGGCGGGTTGTCAGTCGCGGCCTTCAGCGTGAAGACCACCTGCATCGGCGGGCCCTTGGGGGTGTCGGAGGTGACCAGGAAGGAGGCCGCCTTGTAGCTGCCTGCGGGCAACTGCTTGCCGGTGAGGGAGAAGAAACCGGACACCTGGTCGGTGGGGGACAGGGTGGCCGGCAGCGAGCGGTAGTTGGAGATGAAGGCGCCCGTCGCCGGATCGCTCAGGTATGCCGTGCACGCGCCCGCGGAGTTGAGCCGGCACAGGGCCACCCGGGCCTCGCGCACGGTCGCGCTCGCCGAATAGGTGCCCTTGACGGTGACGGTGGTACCGGTGACCGTGCTGCCCTGGGCGGGGCTGGTGATCCGGGCTACGGCTGTGCCCGCCGTGGCGGGCGCGGCGAGAAGGCCGCCCACGGCGATAAGGACGGCCAAGGAGGCGGCGGGGCGCACAGCAAGGGTCATGTCCAGGTCCTCATTCCAGTTGGACGGCGGCGAGAATCGGCATCGCCGGCCCCGGGAGGTGCCGACGTATGTCGTGGCCAACCACTCGCAAGGCGCCCCCAGGCTAACCGGTCTGAGCGGTTGCGGAAAAGCCGCAGCAACCTCGCGGGCACAACTCGACGCCTCGCCTTGAGGGTTTAGTACGCCGGACCGGGAGCGCCTCACGGCGCGTGGCCGCTCGTAGCGGCTATTAGTTGGGACCCGGGGCTGCCGCGGTCCGGCGCAAGGATGAGTTTAACTCACGCGTGCTCAACTCACCTGGTGAGCGGGTCGCGGGGAACCCGTGGCTCAGATGAGGGTGCCCGCGCGCCAGGCCCGCGCGGCGCGCTCAAGTTCCTCGCCGGTGGTCAGCAGGGCAGCCGCCTGCAGGGTGTCGTTCCGTGCGATCTGCGGGGCGCTGAGTTCGGCATCCTGAGCGAGCTCGGCCCGTCCCGTCGAAATAACTCGGCAGAAGGCGCCCGCGCGTTCCAGGGCCACGGCGAGGTCGCCCTCATACACCCCGGTGAGGATGGCGTCGACGAGGATCGTGAGTTCCGCCGGGCCGGGGGGTTCAGCCACACCCGCGATGATGTGGTTGGTGTGGGCGACCTGCATGCCGGCGCGATATTCGCGGCTGGCGGTGACCGGTGAGCGGCGGACCCACTCGCGCAGCACATAGAGGCGCCAGAGCGCGCCGGGCAAGCTGGTCGCGGGCCGGGCCGCCCACAGTTCGGCGATGGTGTCCAGGCCGAGTTCGTCGACGAGCGCGACGAGGCGAGCGGTGACCTCGGCATCGCGGGCCTGGCGGCCCGCGCCGACCACCGCGGCCGCGCTCTGATGGGCAATCTCGGTGACCTCGGCCGGGCCGGGGGAGGTGCCGCCGTACGCTTCCATCGCCGCGAGGCCGAAGTGGGCCGGGCGGCGCGGGCGGTCACGAGGTGGCGGGGTGCTCACGACTCAAGTTTCCCATCCGCGCTCACCGCAGGTATGGCGCGGCCCGTCCCCGGGCTACCCTGTCCTGGCGCTTGCGCGTATGGCCGCTCGTGCGGCCAGGGCCTCTAGCTCAATGGTAGAGCTGCGGACTTTTAATCCGTAGGTTGTGGGTTCGAGCCCCACGGGGCCCACTCAGGACCGGCTCCTCACCAGACCTCGCACACCTTGCCGTCGTCATCGCTGTCGAGGCGGAAGACATCCCCGACCTTGGGGTTCCAGTAGTCGAACCACTCCTGCGCAGCGCGCTGGCTGGCGAAGTCGTGACAGTCCATGTCTTCGCCGAAGGGATAGCTCGGCTTCGGCCCGCAGGTCGTCGAGCCCGAGTATGCGGACAGTTCGCCACCGAGCACGATCCGGTATGCCGGGTCCACCGAGTCGATGCCGAGGCGGGTGTTGTAGGGGTGACAGGAGGCCTGCGTCAACAGGATCGGGGCATTGTTGATCCCCGCGGCCGGGGTCCCGGCGAGAGCGTCGGGGAACTTCTCGCCGGAAGCGAGGAAGGCCGAGTTGGCACCGGAGGACCAGAACGTCTGGGCGACATTCGTGGATACGGCATACCGGTCCGCGCCGGAGATCCGGTCCACCTGCGCGCCCGGCAGCACCGACTCGACCTCCCGGAGCACATCGGTGCTGATGGTTGCCGGTCCACCCACGGCGAACACCCGGCGCGGCGCCACCGTCCGCAACGCCTCCTTGGTCGACTCGGGCAGCGCGGATGACGTGCTCAGCAGGATCGAACCTTCCCGGGAGGCCGCCGCCGGCCCAGCCGAGAGCGCGTCGGGGAAGACCAGCCCGGAGGTAAGGAAGACGGTGTCCTGGGCGCTGCGTGCGGTAGCCAGTCGCGCCGCGACGGCATACCGGTCGATACCGCTGATCCGGTCGACCTGGGCTTCGGGCAGCGCCGCCTCGATGGCTCGCAAGACGTTGGTGTCGATCGTGCGGGGGCCGCCCACGGCGATCACCCGCTCTGGGTTCAGTCGCGCCAGTTCGTCGGCAGCCTCCGCCGGGAGTTCGGTGCGCCGGGTCAGCAGGATCGGGGAGCGATCGGCATAGGCGGCCGGGCCAGCCGAGAGGGCGTCGGGGAAGACCTCGCCCGAGACGACATAGACCGTCGATTGCGGAGCCTCGGCG
>CAKZIH010000338.1 GCA_936931335.1 uncultured Nostocoides sp.
AGCCCGATGCTGACCTCGGCGACGACGGTGCCGATCACCGCGCCGGCGGCGGCCAACCGCAGGGCGGGCAGCAGATAGGGCACCGAGGCCGGGAAGCGCAGACTGCGCAATTGCTGCCACCAACTCGCCCCGGTGACATGCATGAGGTCGGCGTGGGCGGCATCCGGGGAAGACAGCCCGCGCAGGGCGCCCACGGCCACGGGGAAGAAGGCCAGGTAGGCGGCGATGAAGGAGACAGACATCCAGTCCTTCCAGTCGATCGGACCGAGGTGCAATTGCGCTCCCCAACGCCGCACCAGGGGGGCGATCGCGATCAGCGGCACGGTCTGGCTGAGCACCACCCAGGGCAGGATCGTGGCGCGCACCGTGGTGAAGCGCTGCATGAGGATCGCCAGCACCAGGCCCACCACGGTGCCGATGAGCCAGCCCGCGCCGGCGATGCCGAGCGACTTCACCCCGGCGCGCAGCACCGATTCCCAGAGGGCCGGACCGGCGGAGCCGACGGTGGGTTCGCCGAGGCGGGTGACCATGGTCCACACATGGGGCATCGCCAGGTCGCTGGTGCGCGGCAGCAGGCGGATGCCGCCGAGCTCCCAGCCGTCATTCGGGCCGACGGCCTTATAGCCCTCCCACAGTCCGATGAGGACCAGGACACCAAGCAGGCCCCCGAGGGCGGGGTGCAGCTGCCGCGTCGTGCGGCGCCTCACGACTTGGCGCTCGCCGCGTCGCGCAGAGCCGGGATGACGCTCTCGCCATACACCCGCAGGGTCTCCTCCTTGTTGTCGTGCTGCAGATAGCCGGCGAACTGATCCACGCCAATCTCCTTGAGCGCCAACAACTTGTCGATGTGCTGCTGGGGGCTGCCGAGGACGCAAAAGCGGTCCACGATCTCGTCCGGGACGAAGTCGGCATGGGTATTGCCGGCCTGACCGTGCTGGTTGTAGTCGTAGCCGGTGCGCCCGGCGATGTAATCGGTGAGGGCCTGCGGCACCGCGCCGCTGCTGCCATACCGGGCCACGATGTCGGCGATGTGATTGCCCACCATCCCGCCAAACCAGCGCACCTGATCACGCATGTGCTCGAAGTCGGTGCCGATGTAATTCGGTGCTGCCACACAGAATTTCACCGACATCGGGTCGCGGCCGGCCTTCTCGGCGGCGTCCCGCACCGCGCCGATCATCCACTTGGCGATGTCCACATCGGCCAGTTGCAGGATGAAGCCGTCGCCGACCTCACCGGCCAGTTGCAGCGCCTTGGGCCCGTATGCCGCGACCCACATCTCCAGCGAACTCCCCTTCGACCAGGGGAAGCGCAGCGTGGAGCCGGCGTAGTCGACCGAGCGGGAGTTGCCGAGCTCACGAATGACGTGGATGGCGTCGCGCAGGTTGGCCAGGGTTGCCGGCGCCCCATTGGTGACCCGCACCGCCGAGTCACCGCGGCCGATGCCGCATACCGTGCGATTGCCGTACATCTCGTTGAGCGTCGCGTGCAGCGAGGCGAGCACGGTCCAGTCGCGGGTCGAGGGGTTGGTGACCATCGGCCCGACGATGACCTTGCGGGTCTCGGCGAGGATCTGGCTGTAGAGGACGTAGGGCTCCTGCCACAGGATGTGGCTGTCGAACGTCCATACGTAATCGAAGCCATGGGCCTCGGCGAGTTTGGCCAGCGCGATGGTCCGCGCCGACGGGGCGTGCGTCTGTAGGACGACACCAAAATCCATTGTCGCTCCTAGGTTTTCAGACGAGGTATTGGGACAGGCCGCGCTTGAGGAAGCGGCCGTCGCCCTTGCTGCCGTGGTACTCGCCGTCCTGGATGAGCACCTTGCCGCGGGAGATCACGACGTCGACATGCCCGTCGATCTCGAAGCCCTCCCAGGCGGAGTGGTCCATCGCCATGTGGTGGGTCTTGTCCACCCCGATGGAGGTATGCCCGTTCGGGTCGTAGACGACGATGTCGGCATCCGCGCCGGGCGCGATGACCCCCTTGCGGCCATAGAGACCGAACATCCGGGCCGGGGTCGTCGAACTCACCTCGACCCAGCGCTCCAGGGTCAGCTCGCCGGTGACCACGCCCTGATAGAGCAGGTCCATACGGTGCTCGATGGAGCCGATGCCATTGGGAATCTTGCGGAAATCGCCGATCCCGAGCTCCTTCTGGTCCTTCATGCAGAACGGGCAGTGGTCGGTGGAGACCATCTGAATGTCGTTGGTGCGCAACGACTGCCACATCGCGTCCTGGTGACCCTCGGCCCGGGAGCGCAGCGGGGTCGAGCAGACCCATTTGGCACCCTCGAAGCCCGGGGCCCCGAGCTGCTCCTCCAGCGACAGATAGAGATATTGCGGGCAGGTCTCGCCGAAGACGTTCTTGCCGTCATTGCGCGCGGTGGCGATCTGGGCGACAGCCTGCTTCGCGGAGACGTGCACGACATACAGCGGAGCACCGGTGACATCGGCGAGCATGATCGCGCGGTGGGTGGCCTCCTCTTCCAGCTGCCAGGCGCGCGCGATGCCGTGGAAATAGGGGTCGGTCTTGCCGGCGGCGACGAGCTGCTCGGCGAGCACATCGATGGCGGGCCCGTTCTCCGCGTGCATCATCGTCATCAGCCCGGTCTGTGCGGACTTCTGCATCGCCCGCAGGATCGCCGCATCGTCGGAATAGAAGACGCCGGGATAGGCCATGAACAGCTTGAAGCTGCTGACGCCCTCGTTCAGGAGCCCGTCCATCGCCTGCAGCGAGTCCTCGGTGACCTCGCCGATGATCTGGTGGAAGCCGTAGTCCACGGCGCAATTGCCGGCGGCCTTCTCGTGCCAGGCGGCCAGGCCGTCCTGCACCCGCTGGCCATGGGTCTGCACCGCGAAGTCGATGATCGTCGTGGTGCCGCCCCAGGCGGCCGCCCGGGTCCCGGTCTCGAAGGTGTCGCTGGCGGCGGTGCCGCCGAAGGGCAACTCCATGTGCGTATGCGCGTCCACCCCACCGGGGATGACGTATTTGCCGCTGGCATTGATGACGGTGTCCACGCCGGAGCGCAGATCGTGACCGAGCAGGGTGGAGCCCGGGGCGAGGACCGCGACGATGCGCTCGCCGTCGACGAGGACGTCCGCCTCGCTGCGGCCGGTCGCGCAGACGACGGTGCCCCCGGTGATCAGAGTGGTGCTCATCGGTGTGCTCCTCGGCGATCGATCAGGGCTGGGCGGTCCGGGTGTAGGTCTCCGGACGGCGGTCCCGATAAAACTGCCAGTCGTCACGCATCTCACGGACCATGTCGAGGTTGAGGTCGCGGATGAGCACCTCCTCCTGCTCCCCGGAGCCGAGCTCACCGACGTAATTGCCGCGCGGGTCGACGACCTGCGAGCGCCCGTAGAAGTTCACCGCCTCCTCGCCATACTCGTTGTCCTCCAAGCCGACCCGGTTGGGGGCGAGCACGAAATAGCCGTTCGCGACGGCCGCGCAGGGCTGCTCGACCTCCCACAGCCGGTTCGACAGACCGGGCTTGGTGGCATTGGGGTTGAACACCATGTGCGCGCCGCCGAGGCCGAACTCGCGCCAGCCCTCGGGGAAATGCCGGTCGTAACAGATATAGACCCCGACCGAGCCGACCGCCGTCTCGAAGACCGGATAGCCGAGGTTGCCGGGACGGAAATAGAACTTCTCCCAGAACTTCTCCACATGCGGGATGTGGATCTTGCGGTACTTGCCGAGGATGGTGCCGTCGGCATCGACCACCACCGCGGTGTTGTAGTAGACCCCGGTCTGCTCCTCCTCATAGATCGGCAGCACCATCACCATCTTCAGTTCCTTGGCGAGCGCGGCGAAGCGCTGCACGATCGGACCGTCGGCGGGCTCGGCGTAGTCGTAGTACTTCTTGTCCTGGGTGATCCCGAAATAAGGCCCATAGAAGAGCTCCTGGAAGCAGATGATCTGCGCCCCCTGCTCCGCCGCATCCCGGGCGAACTGCTCGTGCTTGTCGAGCATCGACTCCTTGTCGCCGGTCCAGGTGGTTTGGGTGATCGCGGCCCGTACGGTCGTCATTGACTCTCCTGTGCGATGGGGATTGCTCGGTATGGCCGCACGCTAACGCCTGCGATGGTGCTCGCGTAAGGGGCAAATTTCTCTGTGAGACGACGCGAACCCGCAGATCTTCCACTTGGGCCGAGCCAACCGGCACTCACAGGAAATGCACAGGCGGGGCACCGGGCATACCTGGGTTCGGCACGATTGACTGACGCCCATGAACACCACCAGCCCCGCCGTGCGATTGCACCGCCTGGACGGCAGCCCGGTGCGCGTGCTTGTCGTCGACGACGAGGCCAATCTGACCGAGTTGCTGAGCATGGCGCTGCGCTATGAGGGCTGGGAGGTGCGCGCCAGCGGAACCGGCGCGGAGGCGGTGCGCGCGGCGCGGGAATTCCAGCCCGATGCGGTCGTGCTGGACATGATGCTGCCGGATTTCGACGGCCTGGAGGTGCTGCGCCGGATGCGCGCGGACGATCCCAATGTGCCGGTGCTCTTCCTCACCGCCAAGGACGCCGTCGAGGACCGGGTGGCCGGCCTGACCGCCGGCGGCGATGACTATGTCACCAAGCCGTTCAGCCTCGAGGAGGTGGTGGCCCGGGTGCGCGCGTTGATGCGGCGTACCGCGGTGGCCGCCGACGAATCCTCCTCCGTGCTCCTGGTCGGGGATCTGACGATGGACGAGGACAGTCACGAGGTCGCCCGGGCCGGCGAGTCGATCACGCTGACCGCCACCGAGTTCGAGTTGCTGCGCTATCTGATGCGCAATCCCAAGCGGGTGCTCTCCAAGGCGCAGATCCTCGACCGGGTGTGGAACTACGACTTCGGCGGTCAAGCCAATGTGGTGGAGCTCTATATCTCCTACTTGCGCAAGAAGATCGACGCCGGCCGGGCGCCGATGATCCACACCATTCGTGGTGTGGGTTATGTCCTCAAGCCCGCCGAGTAGGCCGGTATGCCGATCGCCACCCCGGTGCGTCGTCCCGCCTCCTGGACGCTGCGCACCAAACTCGTCGCCGCGATGACCGGGCTGTTCTTGTTGGTGAGCCTGGCCAGCGGTGCGCTCATTCTGCTCAGTGCCCGGTCCTATCTGTCCAGCCAACTCGACGCGGATCTGCGGCAAACCGTTGCCCGGGTGAGTGGCCCGGTGGACGATCACAAGCCGTTTCGCGGGCCCGGCGGTCCGCTCCCCGGCGGCGGCGCCGCCGTGCTGCAGTTGCAGCTCGTCGACAATGCGGTGGCCGTCGACCACCGCTCCGGTGAGCCAATCAACTCCGCCGTGGACTCCAGTGGCAAGGCCGCGACCCTGGCCACGGAGCAACTCGACCGGATCACCGCCGCGAATGTCGGCAGCCACCCCAAGACCGTCGACCTCGGCGGCGATATCGGGACCTATCGGCTGATGGCGGTGCACTCGGGGTCGACCACGACGTATGTCGGGGTGCCGACGGCTCCACTGTCGGCCACCATCTCCCAATTGCTTGGGCTGGTGAGCGCGGCAACCTTGCTCGGCCTGATCGCGGTGGGCATCGGCAGCACCTTCCTGGTGCGCCGGACCTTGCAGCCGCTGGACCGGGTGGCCGCCACCGCGCGCGCCGTGTCCACGCGCTCGCTCGGCTCCGGGGAGGTCGCGCTCGCCGAGCGGGTGCCGACGGCGGACACCAACCCCAACACGGAGGTCGGCCAGGTCGGCCTGGCCCTGAACAGCATGCTCGACAATGTGGACAGCGCCTTGCGCGCCCGGCAGCAGTCGGAGACCCGGGTGCGGCAGTTCGTCGCGGACGCCTCCCACGAGTTGCGCACCCCCTTGGCGAGCATCCGTGGGTATGCCGAATTGTCCCGCCGCGAACCGGATCCGGTCCCCGGATCGGTGCGCCACGCGCTGGGGCGGATCGAGTCCGAATCCCTGCGGATGCAGGGGTTGGTCGAGGATCTGTTGCTGCTCGCGCGCCTGGATGCCGGACGGCCGCTGGCGCAGGAGCCGGTGGATCTCACCCTGCTCGCCCTGGACGCGGTGAGCGATGCCCGCGCGGCCAGTCCGGGGCACCTATGGGGTCTGGACCTGCCCGAGGAACCCGTGGAGGTGCTCGGCGACCAGGCCCGGCTGCATCAGGTGCTCGGCAATCTGCTGACGAATGCGCGCAACCACACCCCACCGGGGACCCGGGTGACCACCCGCCTGCGGCCCGGGAGCGAGACGGATCCGAGTCGCACCGACCTGGTGACGCTCTCGGTGACCGACAACGGCCCGGGCATCCCGGAAGCCTTGCAGAAGAGCGTTTTTCAACGCTTCACCCGCGGCGATGAGTCGCGGGCCCGGACGTCCGGCTCGACCGGCCTGGGCCTGTCCATCGTCGCCGCGGTGACCCAGGCCCACCGGGGGCGGGTAGGTCTGCACTCTCGGCCCGGGGAAACCGTCTTCGTGGTGGAGTTGCCCGCCGCTTAACCCCCTAGGGGTGGGGTGCACGCTCAGCGGGGTCTTCTGGGCCTGCGAACCCCCCACCTCGCCTAGGCTCGCCTGATGCCCATCGACCGCGATTCTCGCCCTGCCGCCCTGCCGGAACCCCCTCCGGCCCGGGTCGACGAGGCGCTCGCGGTGGCCGCGGCATACCCGTGGCCGGCGGACCGGCTCAGCGAACTGACCGAATTGGCGGGCGCACGTGAGGGTGTGGACATCGTCGATATCGGCGCCAACCTGCTCGATGACGACCCTCCCTATGCCAACCTGATCGCCGCCGGGGTGGCCCGTATCGTCGGTTTCGAGCCGCAGCCTGAGGCGCTCGCGCGCCTGCGCGAGCTGGCCGGGCCACAGGAGACCTACCTGCCGTATGCCGTGGGCGACGGCACCCGGCATACCCTGCGGATCTGCGCCGCCGGCGGCTTCAGTTCGCTCTTCGAGCCCGATGCGCGCTCGCTGGCCCTGCTCACCGACTTCCCCGATCTCGCCGCGGTCCGCGCGCGAGTGCCGGTGGACACGGTGCGCCTGGACGATATCGCCGAGATCGGCGGGGTGGATCTGCTCAAGATCGACGCCCAGGGCAGCGAGGGGATGATCCTGGCAGCGGGGCGACGCCGGCTGGCGTCGGCGATGCTGGTCCAGGTCGAGGTTGCCTACCACCGCCTGTATGCCGGTGCGCCCCTGTGGAGCGAGATCGATTCGCTCTTGCGCGGAGCCGGTTTCGTCCCGCACGGCTTCGTGTCCACCCGCACCTGGCCGCTGGCACCGGTGCCCTGGGCGGACCCGGCGCAGGCGGTCACCCGTCAACTGGTCGAAGCCGATGTCCTCTATGTGCGTGACCCGCTCGACTGGACGACGCTGGCCGCCGAGCGGCTGCGCGCGCTGGTGGTGCTCGCGGCCGGGGTCTATGGCGCGCACGGCCTCGGCCTGCTCGCGCTGCTGGAGTTGGAGCGTCGCGGTGAGCTCGGCGCGGGGGCGGTCACCGCATACCGGGAGCAGATCGCCCGACTGAGCCCGGCCGCCGAACAGGTGACCTCATGACGCCCGCCGCGGCCGCCGACGACGGCCTTGCGCTGATCACGGGTACGGCCGGGCAGGCGCCCGCGCGGCCGATCCAGGTGGTCAGCGTGCCGGCCGGGCACGACTACGTCCGCCGGTATGCCGCCCATCTCCCCGACACCCAGGTCCTGGCTGATCCGCCGGTGCCGGGTGCCGCGCCCGGGCAGTGGTGGCCGCACCGGGCCTATGACCCCCAGTGGCTCGCGGAGCACGGCAGTGAGATGGATCTGGTGCATGTGCACTTCGGCTTCGAGCATCTCGACGTACCGGCTATGCGACGCTGGCTGGATGCCTTGCGGGAGAACGACATTCCGCTGGCATACACGGTACACGATCTGGCCAACCCGCATCTGGCCGACCAGGGACCATATGCCGCCCTCCTCGACGAACTCATCCCCGCCGCCGACGCGCTGCTCACGCTGACACCCGGCGCGGCAGCCGAGATCGAGCGGCGGTGGGCGCGGCCGGCGACCGTAGTGCCGCACCCGCATGTGTTGCCATTGCCGATCATCCAGCGGGTCCCGGGGCGGCCGGAGGACCCGGTGATCGTGGGGACCTCGCTGAAATCGTTGCGCGCCAATATCGATGTGCCCGTTGTGGCGCGGGGCTTCGCCGAGTTGGCGGACGAGGAGGGCCTGGAGCTGATCGTCGACGTCAACGCCGACGCGGCCGACCGCTTGCCGGCAGAACTGGCCGAGCAGGCCGAACGCATCGGTTTGCGGGTGCATCCGCGGTATAGCGACGACGAGTTGGCTGCGCAGTTGCGCCGCCTCGATGTCACGGTGCTCCCCTACTCCCATGGCACCCATTCCGGACTGCTCGAGGCCGCCCGGGACGCCGGCTCTCTGGTGGTCGCCCCCCGGCTCGGCTATTTCGCCGAGCAAGGCCCCGTGATCAGCCATGATCCGGGGGATCCGGCGGCCCTAGCAACGGCCATGCGCACCGCGGTGGCGCAGGTGCGCCAGTGGCGGGCGGACGGGCATACCGGGGCGCCGTGGCAGGCGAACACCCACAAGCGGATCCGGGATCGCCGACGCTTGGTCGCTACCCACGCGCGGCTGTATGCCGAGCTCGCCCACGACGCGCGCCGATGACCGTCCGCGTGCATGTCGTCGTCGGCCCGGCCGGGCACGGCGTGGTCCGGCATGCGGAACTCCTTCTCGCCCAGCCGGTTTTCGCCACCACACCGGTGATGCGGGCCGCGGACGCGGAGCAACTCGCGGCGGCGCTGGGCACGCTGCCGGCGTCCGCGGCGCTGCACGTCCATCTCACCGATCACCTCCTGGGCAGCACGGCCCCGGAGGCGGCGGAGGTATTCCTGCGGCTGACCGCCGGGCGGCGGGTGAGTGTCACCCTGCATGACATCCCCCAGCGATCCGACGGGCCGGGCCGGTATGAGCGCCGCGCCCAGGCGTATGCCGCCATCGCCGCCGCCTGCGATCACGTGGTCGTCGCCTCGGCCCACGAACGCGATCAATTGCACGCCATCGGTGTGGATCCGGCGCGAATCTCGGTGGTGCCTTTGCCGATCGAGGCCGTCTCCGGGTCGGTCCCGCCGGAAGGGTCGGTGCCGCCAGCTGGATCAGTGGGGCCGACCCCGGCGGATGCGCCGGCGTCGGTCGCGGTGCTGGGCTACCTCTATCCCGGCAAGGGTCACGCCGAGACGCTCGACGCGATGGCGGCGCTGCCGGCCGAGGTGGAGTTTCGGGCCGTGGGCGCGCCCGCCAGCGGGCACGAAGACTTGGTCGACGATCTCGCGGATCGTGCTGCGGCACAAGGGCGTCGCAGCGTGGTGACGGGCTTCGTCGCGGACGCCGACCTTCCGGCCGAACTCGCCGCGGTGAGCGTCCCGGTGATGGCGCGAGCCGATATCTCGGCCTCCGGATCGATTGGCACCTGGATCGCGCACGGCCGCCGTCCGCTGGTGCTCGACGGGCCCTGGGTGCGCGAACTCCTCTCCCGCAATCCCGACTCCGTCACCTTGGTCCCCTCGCTGGCGGCCCTGCCGGCGGCGATCGCGGATGCGCTGGCGCATCCGGGACGCACCTGGCTGCCGCCGGGGTATGCCGCGCAGCCCTCCCCGGCCCTGGCAGCAACCCTGCTCGCCCACGCGCTCACGGCCGAACGGGTCTCGCTGGTCCTGCCCTATTACGACCAGCAGCGCGAACTCAACGCCATGCTCGATGCCCTGGCCGCGCAGACCTGGCCGGCCGATCGACTCGCGGTGGTGGTCGCCAACGACGGCTCCGCCGAGCCGGAGGTGGGCGAACGGCCATACGACATCCGAGTGGTGAGCCAGCCGGATGAGGGTTTCCGGGCCGCCGCGGCCCGCAATCTCGGCGCGGCTGCCGGCAACGGTGACCCGGTGCTCTTCCTCGACGCGGACACCATCCCGGAGCCCGAGTATGTCGCCGAGCTCGTCGCCGCCGCCCTGGGCGGCGCGGATCTCGTTGTCGGAGAACGCCGCCACCGTGAAAGCGGACGCGAGCTGTCGGCGCCGCAGTGGCTCGCCCAGGGGTATGCCGATACCGCCGACCTGACCCAGCCGGACGAGCGTTCCTATCGCTTCGTCATTAGCGCGGTCTTCGGGATGCGGCGGGCCGCGTTCGAGCGGCTGGGCGGATTCGACGCGAGCTTCGTCGGCTATGGCGGTGAGGACTGGGAACTCGCCAACCGCGCCTACCTCGCCGGTATGTCGTGGCGGCACGTCCCGCAGGCGGTGGCCTGGCACGAGGGCGGCGACTTCGCCACCCGGGGCAACGCTGCCGAGCGCGCCCACATCAAGAATGTGGAGACCCGACGCCTGGCCGTACTCCTCACCGAGCCGGGTGCGCGCGATCCGCGCCTGCTGTGGGAACACCCCTATGTGGTGATCGAAATGGACTGCGGCACAGCGGATCCGGCATTCGTCCTGTTGGTAGCCGCCGAGTTGCTCGCGGCGAGTGACGCCCGGATCTGGCTGAGCGGCGCGCACGTGCCGCAGGCCGTGGCGCTTTGGCCGGCCAGCGACCCACGGGTCGCCGTCGGCCCACCCCCGGCACGGGCGACCGAGCTTGCGCACTGGCGGATTAGCCTCGATCGCCCGGTTCACCTCGGGCAGAGCGCGGCCGAACTCATCGCCCGGGGCGAGGCCAGCTGGACACTCGGTGCGGCGAGCGTGACCGTGCTCAGCACCCGGTCAGTGGCTCTCGGGCGTCCGGCGCCCGAACCGCGCCCGCCCACCTGGCCCACCCCCGAGAGCGATCCCGCCTCCGTGCCCGCCTTGGAGGCCGTATGGGGTTGGTCCGCCCCCTGGTGAGGCCAGGGGCCGGCCACCCGGATTCCCCTGGGGCGACGGTGCTTTTGCCCCGGCCCGGCCCCACGGGTACCCTGTCAGGGCTGATGGAGGCGTCGCCTAGTCCGGTCTATGGCGCCGCACTGCTAATGCGGTTTGGGTTAAACGCCCATCGAGGGTTCAAATCCCTCCGCCTCCGCCATGTGATGTCTCAAGACATCGTTGACAGGGCGAACCCGCAGGGTTCGCCCTGTCATTGTTTTTGGGGCTGGTAGGTCCGGGCCGTGTCGAGGGTGAACTCGCGGATGATTTCGCCGGTGTGGGCGTCGCTGATGGTGATGTCGAGGTCGTGGACGAGCATGGTGACGGCCCGGCCGTTGTGGGCGCGGCCGATGCCGATGGCGTAAAGGTGTCCGCCGTGGCGGAGGGTGATCTTGCCGTTGTTGACCTTGTCGGTGCGCACGCGGGTGTGGGTGCGGTCTGTGGGTT
>CAKZIH010000339.1 GCA_936931335.1 uncultured Nostocoides sp.
CTCGACATCATCCCGCGCACCCTCGGCCTCGGCGCCACCCGCACCATCCGCTGGGCCATGGCCGGCCTCGACGACGCCTCCCCCCACCGCTCCCGCTGATCGGGACGTGCGGGTGTTCACCGGTTTCTCTCCGGCTGCCGAAACCTTGCACTTACCCTCACTTCGCAGCAGTGGGTAAGCGCAAGGTTCCCGGGGGAAGCTGGGGACGGCATACAGGGACGACGCGCGGCGTCCCGGCCCGGCCCGCCGGGGTAGCGTCGCTGACATGAGCGAGAACACGATCGACCCTCGGAACAACCCCGAGTCGCAGCAGAATGAAGGGGACGCGAGCCAGACCAGCTCGTGGGCGAGCGAGACCAGTGACGGCGGTGCCCCGCCGGCAGACGCACCCAAGGCCGGTCAGACCCCGGCCGAGCAGGATGCTGCGGACGGCACCCCCGGTGGCACCGGCCAGGGCAACCCGCTCGCCGGCGTCCTAATCAGCGAGGAGGATGCCGCCGAGGCGGTCCCCGGCGACACCGGCCCGGAGCACCCCGGCGCCCGCCGCGACAGCCGCGGCGGCCCGGCCTGAGTTAGTGGACTAGTTCCCGAGCCGGTATGCCGGCCGCGCCCGGCTCGGCGCGAGCACTGAGCTTCCCCCGGGAACCTTGCGCTTACCCCCTGCTGCGAAGTGAGGGTAAGCGCAAGGTTTCGGCAGCCGGAGAGAAACCTGGGGCCAGCGTGACTCGGCGCCACCCAGCTGGCCTCCCGACCAAGCGGTCAGTGGGCCGGAGTGGCCTTGGGCTCCAGGTCGACCTGGGGCGGGCGGCGGCGGAAGCCGGAGGTCAGGACCGCCAGCCAGAGGACGCCGATGGCCAGCCAGATCAGGCCGGTGGTCAGCGCCGAGCCGGACAGGGAGGTCCACAGCCATACGGTCAGGGCGAAGCCGATCAAGGGCAGCACCAAGTGCGTGAGCACATTGCGACCCGCCGGATTGTCGAACCAGTAGTGCTTGATCACCGACAGGTTCACCACCGAAAAGGCCATCAAGGCACCGAAACTCACGATCGAGAACAGCAGGCCCAGGTCCACCCACAGCCCGAGCAGCGAGACCAGGGACACCAGCACGATGGCGACGACCGGGGTGCGCCAGCGCGCGGCCAGGGTGCCCAGCGGCCGGGGGAGAGTGCCGTCGCGGCCCATGGCATACAGGATCCGGGTGACGGACGCCTGCGAGGTCAGTGCGGAGCCAAAGGCACCCGCGACATAGGCGGCGGTGAAGAAGAGCGCCAGTGAGTTGCCGGCGATATGCGTCATCACCTCTGTCGCACCGGAATCGACATCCTCGAAGGTGGTCGACGGCCGGGCGACCTGCGCCAGCCACGACAGGATGACGAAGAGCGTGCCGCCGCCCACCGTCACCCACAGGATCGCCCGCGGGATGTCCACGGATGGGTCCTTGGCCTCCTCGGCCATCGTTGACACCGCGTCGAAACCCAGGAAGGAGAGGCACAGGATCGCCGCACCGGCGAGCACCGGCCCGAGACCCGAGCCGTTGGGCCCGTTGTCCCCGGTGAACGGCAGCCCCGCCTGGATGTCCCCGCCCATCATTGTCTTCAGTGCCAGCGCGGCGAACACCACCACGAAGACCGCCTGCACCGCGATGATCAGGGAGTTCGCGCGGTCGATGGTGGTGATCCCGACGACATTGAGCACCGTCACCAGCAGCACCGAACCGACGAAGCCCACCCAGATGGGGATCGACGGCCACTGCGCGTGGATGTAGATCCCGATGACCGCGTAGTTGACCATCGGCAATAGGACGTAATCCAGCAACAGGGCCCAACCGGCGAGGAACCCCGCATGCGGTCCGAATGAGCGCGAGGTGTAGGTATAGGCCGACCCGGACACCGGATAGGCGCGCACCATCCGGCCATACGACAGGGCGGTGAAGAGCATCGCCGCGAGCGTGAAGATGTAGGCCAGCGCCACCCGTCCGCCGGTTTCCTCCGTCACCAGCCCGTAGGTCGTGAAGACCGTCAGCGGGACCAGATAGGCCAGCCCGAAGAGCGCCAGGCCGGGGAGTCCGAGCGCCCGCTTGAGGTGGAGGTCGTCGCGCAGCAAGGCTGTTGGCGCAGAGTCGCCGTCGGCGGGCAGCGCGTGGGCTCCGCCGGATTGCGCGGTTGGTGAGTCAGTCATCGGGTCACCTTCTCCTCAGCTGGGACAGGTATGCGGCGGCCGGCCACCCAGGTGTCGGTCACCCGGATGGTGTCGAGATCGCGCGGCTCGGCGAGTTCGCGCGGATCGTGGGAGAGCAGGGCGAAATCGGCGTCCTGGCCGACCGCCAGTTGGCCCGCGTCGCGGAAGGCTTGGTAGCCAGTCCCCGCGGTGTAGGCGCCGAATGCCGTTGCCAGAGAAAGCCGCTCGTGGGGCGTCCAGCCGCCCGCCGGCATCCGCTCGGCGGTCTGGCGCGAACACGCCACGGCGATGCCTTCCAGCGGATCCGCGGAGGAAACCGGCCAGTCCGAGCCGAAACTCAGCGCCACCCCCAGATCCCGCAGGGTGGCCCACGGATATTGGCTAGTGGAACGCTCGTCACCCAGGCGCGGCACGGTGAGCACCGTCATCAGCGCATCGAGTTGGGACCACAGCGGCTGGGCATTGGCGATCACCCCGAGCCGCGCCATCCGTTCCCGGTCGGAGTCCTGCGCGAGTTGGACGTGGGCGAGCACGGCCCGCCGGTCGCGGGGGCCATTGGCCGCGGCGGCGGCCTCGATGGCGTCGAGGGCGACTTGGACCGCCCGGTCCCCGATCGTATGGATGTGCGGCTGGAACCCTTCGGCGTCCACCTCGGTGACGGCCCGGGTGAGCAGTTCGGGCGACCAGACGAGCATCCCGGTCTCCCCGGGGCAGCCGCAATAGTGTTCCAGCACAGCGGCAGTCGCATTCTCCACGACGCCATCGGCGAAGAACTTCACGGTCCGTGCGCTCAGGTTCGGGTGGTCCAGCTCCGCCACCCGCCGGCGCGCCTCGCGGAAGAAGTCCAACTGCGCCGGCCAGTGGCGGGGATCGGCATACAGGGCCAGGTTGAAGCGGATCGGCAGGCGATCGGTGCGGGCCGCCTCGAGATAGACCTCGAGGGTGTCCGGCTCCACCCAGGCGTCCTGGACCCAGGTGACGCCGAGCGCCGCGTAGGCGTATGCCGCCCGCTCCAGCGACCGGAGCTGGGCCTCCAGGTCCGGAGGCTCGGCGACCGCGGTGATCAGGTCCACCGCACCCCATTCGCGCAAGGTGCCGAGGACGGATCCGTCTGGGCGGTGGGGGATTTCCCCGAGTTCGGGATCGGGGGTGTCGGGCGTAATGCCGGCCCGCGCTAGCGCAACGGTGTTGACCCACATGGTGTGGTAATCCCAGGCGCGCAGGGCGACCGGCCGGTCCGGCACGGCCTCGTCCAGCCAGCGGGCGTCGAAGAGTCCCTCGGGCGCCAGGCTGGAGTCATAGGACGCGCCAGTGATCCACTCCGCGTCGGGGTGCTCCTGAGCCCAGCGGCGCACCTCGGCAACGATCCCCGCGACGCTGGTCTGCGGGCGCACCTGCGGCCCCTCCGCCTCCAGCCCGCCAAACAACGGGTGGGCGTGCCCATCGGCGAAGGCCGGCACCAGCAGGCCCTCGTTGACCTCGACCACCTCGATGCCATCGACTTGGGGAGCGACATGAGAGTCGTTGTGTCCCACGACTTCCCGAGCCTGGGCACCGCTGGCGACGATGCGGCCATCTCGGACCAAGAGCGCATCCACCTCGCCATTGGTGGGGCACCACATTCGTCCCGTAAAGAGCGTCTGCTGTGCCGACTCGGTCATGGCGTCTCCTCGCTCAGCGCGGCATACAGCTCGGGGCGCCGGTCGCGCAAATAGGTCGCCTCCCGACGGCGCTCGGCCAGGAATGCGGTGTCAATGGTGCTCAGGATGATCTCCTCGTCGTCGGCCCCGGCGCGCACGGTACTCCCGTCGGGTGCGGCGATGAGGCTGCCCCCGACATACCTGGTGTCGCGCTCGGTGCCGCAGTGGTTGGCATAGCCGACATAGAGCTGGTTCTCGAAGGCCCGGACCGGGACGATGTGGTCATTGACGAAGGTCCACGGCTGCATATTCGCGGTCGGCACCGCGAGCACATCGGCGCCGCGCACGGCGGCGATGCGCGCCGGTTCGGGGAACTCGATGTCGTAACAGACCAGGGTGCTGACCGCGATGCCGTCGAGCTCGACGACCGGCGGAAGTTCTTCTCCGGCACCGAAACGCGAGCGGTCCAGTGCGCCGAAGAGATGGGTCTTGCGATAACTCGCCCGCACCTGCCCGGCGCGGTCCACGATCACCGAGCTGTTCCACGTGCGCCCGTCGGCCACCTCGGCCAGGCCGATGACGATCGCGAGCCCGGCGCGGCGGGCGACCCGGCATACCTGCTCGAGCAGATCTGCGGAGGTCTCCGGCTCACCCAGCTCGCCGATGTCGTAGCCGGTGAGCGCCAGTTCCGGCGCGACGAGGATGCTCGCCCCGTCCCGGCGCGCCGAGATCGCCGCGGTCTCGAGACGGGTCAAATTGTCCAGCGGATCGCGCACGGTCGGCGCCATCTGCCACACCGCCAACCCGCCTCGCGCCATAGCCGCCCATTAGAAACCGCTGCGCAGCCCCTCGGCAAGGGGCGTCTCGCGAGCAAGCTCGGCTCAGGACGCGGCGGCAACCTCGCGCTGCAGGATCCAGGCGTGCTTGCCGACCTGGCGCACCTGCGCAAATTCCAGGTCCGCCATCAGCTCCGCGGTCGCGCTGAAGAGGAATCGACCCTGCGCCGTGCGACCGGCGGTGGTCTCCGAAATCGCTTCCACCAGACCGCCACCCGCGTCCGCGATCAGATCCAGCGCACCCTCGACCGCGGCGCGGGCGACGCCCTGCATCCGGTGCTTGCTGTCGGTGAAGACGCAGGTGATGCGCCAGTCGGGCCGGGGCGGTTCGTCCTTGCGGTACTCCCGGGCGTGCTTGATCCCGGGCAGCTCATCGGGGCTGCCGTACTGCGCCCACCCCTGACAGACCCCGTCGGCATCGAGGACCAGCGCGGCATGCGCCTCGCCGGCCCGGACCAGCCGTTCCTTCTCGGCACGGTGGTCCAGGCCCGGCGTCTTGCGCTCGAGGTGGAAGCCGATGCACCAGCAGCCGCCGTACACGCCGTTGTTGCGCTCGACGAGTTCGGCGAAAAGCTCCCAGGTTTCGCCGCTCAGCGCCACCACGGTGTAGTCGCCATAGGTCCGCGTCGTGTCCATGACCAGACCGTATGACGTCCCGACTCTCGCTGTCTCAGCCGTGCTTGCGGCGTAGCTCGGGCAGGACTTCCTTGCCGTAGGCCTCGATCATCTCGGCGTAATTGGGGCCGATGTTCGCGACATGGATGTCGTCGAAACCCGCGTCGACGAAGTCCGCAAACGCCTTGACGTGCTCGTCGATGTCGGCGCCGAACGCCCCGGCGCCCTTCTCCGCGATCATGTCCCGGGTCACCAGTTCCGCGGCCTGCTCGAAGTGCTTGGGGCTGGGCAGCACCTGGCTCAGCTCACCGGGCACGCCGGCGGTCGGCCAGATCCGGTAGACGTCATCGATCGCGGCCTCGCGATCTGTGTTCCAGGCGACCTTGAAGCCCGCCTGGGTGGGCGCGGAGGCACCCTTGGCCTTGCGGAAGGTGGCCACCGATTCCTTGTCCGGCATGGTGGTGATCAGGCCGTCGCCGACGCGGCCGGCCAACTCCAGCGCCTTGGGCCCGAACGCCGACACATGGATCTGCGGCAGCTCATCCGGCAGCGAGTAAATCCGCGCCGTGTCCACCGTGTAGTGGGTGCCGCGGTGGGAGACCACCTCACCGGTCCACAGCTGGCGGATGATGTCAATCGACTCCTCAAGCATCTCCAGGCGCACGTCCGCGGTGGGCCACACCGTGCCCAGGATGTGCTCGTTGAGCGCCTCCCCAGAACCCACCCCGAGGGTGAATCGGCCCGGACCGAGCAGGCAGGCACTGGTCGCAGCGGCCTGGGCGATGATCGCCGGATGTATCCGCACGGTCGGGCAGGTCACTGCGGTCGTCACCGGCAGGTCGCAGACCTGGCTGATCGCGCCGATCAGCGACCACACCAAGCCGGACTCGCCCTGCTCGTCGGTCCACGGGTGGAAGTGGTCGCTGATCCAGAGCGCGTCAAAACCGGCCTCTCCGGCCAGGCGCGCCTGCTCCACGATCTGTGCGGGGGTGTACTCCTCGCAGGAGAGGAAGTAGCCGATTCGCTTCATATCCAATGCCTTTCGCCGTATGCCAGATGTCGTTGCCGTATGTCGTCCCGACCCGCGCCGATGGCGCCTTCGCTCTTCGGATGCCGTTGGCCGTCGGCCGCTCGCGATCCACTCTGACATGCCGTCGGTGGCCTGGCGCAGGTCGTGGACCAGCCGATTCGCCACCGATTCGCTACCGATTAGGCGACCATCCGGCATACGAGAACGGGTGCGGCAGACCGGGAATGTGGTGCCATCCACGCACATCCGGTGTGCGGTCGCGTCCTATTGTCGGGACATGGCAGTCCAGGAGATCATCCTCGTCCGGCACGGACAGTCCGAGGGCAATGTGGCCGCGGAGGCCGCCAGCCGGGACAACCTCGACCGCATCGCCGTCACCGCCCGGGACGCCGATGTGGTGCTCTCCGAGACCGGCCGGGAGCAGGCCGCCGCGGTGGGTCGTTGGCTCAGCGAGCTGCCCGATGAGGAACGACCGGGCATCGTCTGGAGTAGCCCGTTTCGCCGGGCCCGCGAGACCGCGGAGATCGCCCTCAAGGTGTGCGACGTCGACCTGGACTACCGCATCGATGAGCGCCTGCGCGACCGGGATATGGGGATCACCGATGCGCTGACGGCGCGCGGGATCAAGGAGAAGTACCCGGAGGAGGCCGAGCGGCGCGCCTGGCTGGGCAAGTTTTACTACCGGCCGCCGGGCGGGGAGTCCTGGGCCGATGTCGCCTTCCGGGTCCGCTCGGTCCTCGGCGATCTGGCCACCCTGGAGAAGCACGAGCGGGTGCTGCTCGCCGCGCACGATGTGGTCATCCTGCTCTTTTGCTATGTCGCGGAAGGGATGGAGGAGGAGAGCGTCTTGGAGCGGGCCCGAACCAATGGCCTGCGCAATGCCGCGATCTGCCGCCTGAGGCGCGACCCCGAGTCCCCGACCGGGTGGCAGGTGACCGCATACAACGAGGACCAGCACCTGCGTGACCTGGGCGTGCGGGTCACCGATCAGCCCGGTGCGGCCGACGAAGTCGGCGGGCTCTGATGGCGCGCAGTACCGGACCCCAAGGCGGCGGGACGCTGGACGCACCCGTCCTGGTCACCCCCGTGACGCTGCGGGCATGGGGACTGCCCGAGCCGGCCGGCTCGAAGTACGACCGGGGCCAGGTGGTCGTCGTCGGTGGGGCATGCAAGACGCCCGGCGCGGCGATGCTCGCCGGCCTGGCCGCGCTGCGGATGGGCGCTGGCCGATTGAGCCTGGCGGTCGCCGACAGCGTGGCGCCGCATGTCGCCGTCGCCGTGCCCGAATCGGGCGTCTACGGACTGGACGAATCCGCGGACGGGTCAATCACCGGGGAAGGCGCGGCCACCCTGCTGGACAAGGAAGTCTCCCGCGCCAACGGCCTGCTCATCGGCCCGGGCCTGGACGACGCCGAGGGCACCATCCGGCTCATTGAGGACCTCACTCCCTTGGTCGACGACGAGGTATGCGTCGTGCTCGACGCCTTCGGGGTGACCGTGCTTCCCGACGTCTCGGCCGCCTGCCGGGGGCGGTTGGCCGGGCGAATGTTGTTGACCCCCAACACCAATGAGCTGGCCAAGCTCATCGGCGCCGACGAGATCGAGGACGACGAGGTCGCCGAGGCCGCATATGACGTCGCGCAGCGCTATGACGCCACCGTGACCTGCAATAGCTGGGTGGTCAGCGGCTCGGAGGTCTGGCGGATCACCACTGGTGACACCGGTCTGGCCACCTCCGGCAGCGGCGATGTGCTGGCCGGAGCGGTCGCCGGTCTGGTGACCCGCGGCGCCGACGGACCACAGGCGATGGTGTGGGCGGCATACGCCCATGCGGCGGCGGGTGACGGCTTGGCGACGAAGTTCGGCCGGGTCGGTTTCCTCGCCGGCGAACTGCCCGCGCAACTGCCCCTGGTGCTGCGCTCGCTGCGCGGCGACTGAGCGCGCTCGCCAATCCCCACCCAGGCCGCGGGGCGTCCTAGCGTGGGTGACATGGCCGACAAGATCTCCCGCCGCGACGACGTCAACCCCGACGAGGGCGAGCACAAATATGGCGATGTGCAGTTCGCCGACCCCACCAACAAGAAGTACCCGATCGACAGCGAGCAGCATGTGCGCGCCGCGTGGTCCTACATCAACAAGAAGGACAACGCCGCCAAGTACGACGCGGACGAGGTCGAGACCATGAAGGGGCGCATCAAGCGCGCCGCGAAGAAGTTCGACATCGAGATCGACGAGGACTGACTCGAACCCCGGACCCGAGCCCGATGCCCGGCACAAGCCGACCGGATCGGGTGGGCCACAATCCCGTTTAACCTGGGCAATCGACATAGGGTGGAAATATGACCACGAACACCCAGTCATCCGAGAAGACCGGCAAGGTGGCCTTCCTGGTCGCGAAGGAAGGCATCGAGCAGGTCGAACTGACCGACCCGTGGAAGGCCGTCAAGGACGCCGGTTACCAGCCGGTGCTCGTCTCCCCCGAGAGCGGCGAAGTCCAGATGTTCAACCACCTCGACAAGGCCGACACCCAGAAGGTCGACGTGACCGTCGACGACGCGTCCATCGAGGACTATGACGCCCTGGTCCTGCCCGGCGGCGTCGCCAACCCCGACGCCCTGCGCACCGAAGAGGACGCGGTCGCCTTCGTGCGCGACTTCTTCGCCAGCGGCCGCCCGGTCGCCGCGATCTGCCACGCCCCCTGGACCCTGGTCGAGGCGGACGTGCTCTCCGGACGCAAGCTCACCTCTTGGCCCAGCCTCAAGACCGACATCAGCAACGCCGGCGGCGAGTGGGTCGACGAGCGCGTGGTGACCGACGGCAACCTCATCACCAGCCGCAACCCCGATGACCTGCCGGCATTCTGCTCTGCGGTCGTCGAAGCGCTGGAACACGGCTCCGCCGCCAGCCCCACCGCCTGAGGGCCCCGCCCACCTAACCGTCGAACCGCCCCGAGCCTCTGGCCCGGGGCGGTTCGCCGTCTGCCCGACTGGTGTGCTGTCCACACGGTGGGGTCCGAATCCCGCTGGCGAAGCTGCGCACGCTCGCCGGTTCGGTCGCGGCTCAGGCCGTACGGCGTCGCTCCAGGGCAGCGAGCACCGGGGTCGAGGCGATGCCATGCACCAGCACCGAGAGTGCGATCGTGAAGGCCGCCGTCGACCACAGCCAGGGCAGCTGCGCGAACTCGGCGTGGCCCGATGCATACGCCAGGTAATAGAGCGTGCCCACCCCGCGCACCCCGAAAAAGGCCGCGGCCAAGCGTTCCCGCCGGTCCAGGCCGCCACGTTCCCCGGCATCCCGGGCGCCGAGACCAAGGCCGATGATCCCCGCGAGCGGGCGGATGACCAGCACCAGCGACACCCCGATAAGGATGCCGCGCCAGTCCAGGTCGTCCAGCAAACCCCGGGTCAGCGCGATCCCCAGGGCGAGCAGGATCGCCAGGGTGAGCAGCCGCTCCAGGCGCCTCGACCACCTCATGCATCGAGCGGTGGTACTCGTGATAGCGCTCCTGCGAGCGGACGGTCATCGCGCAAACGAAGACGCCGAGGAAGCCGTAGCCACCCGCCACTTCACTGAGCCCGTATGCCGTGAGCAGCGCCGCCACGGCGAGCAGCGGTTCCCCGTGCTCGGCGATGCGCAGCGAACTCGCGCGCGCCCGGAAGGCGACTCGCCCGAGAACCCAGCCGACCGCCATACCGACGGCGACGCCGACGGCGACCTTGCCCACGACATACCAACTCGCCCATTCCAGCACGAGCGAGCCGTTCCAGGCCTCGGTTGCCACGAGGATGGCGCCATAGACGAAGGGGAAGGCCAGGCCGTCGTTGAGGCCGGCTTCGGAGGTGAGCGCGAAGCGCACCTCGTCGTCTTCGTCGATCTCCTCGGGTTCGGTGTCGATCTCTTCCGGGTCGGCCGGGCCACCGACCTGGACATCGGAGGCGAGCACCGGGTCCGTGGGCGCCAGCGCGCCGCCGAGCAGCAGAGCCGCAGCCGGGGTGAGGCCCGCGGCCCACCAGCCGAGACCGGCCACCGCCGCGATGGTCAGCGGCATGGTGATGCCCAGCAGGCGCCAGGCGGGCGACCAACGTCGCCAGCAGGTCTTATCCCGCCAGGTCAATGGGCGATCCAGCGCGAGCCCGACGCCCATGAGTGCGACGAGCACGGTGATCTCGGTGACATGCTCGACGACCGCGCGGTTGGCGATCGGATCGATCGCCAACCCGTCGGCCAGCGGAGTCAGCCCGATGAGCATCCCGATGACCACGAGCACCAAGGGTGGGGACAGGGCGGCCGACCGCAATAGGCGGGGCAGGACCACCGCGACCAGGAGACACAGACCGGCGATGAGATAAAGGAGATCGACTTTCACGAGGGCACCAACCCTAGTCGTTGGTAGCTCCCCGATCCGCGTCGTCCGGAGCCGGTGCGCGCAGGCTCAGCCCGCTCCGTCCTCCGCCGAGTCCTCGTCTGAGTCGGCGTCGGGCTCTGCGTCCGGCTCGGGGGCGTCGTCCCCACGCAGTGCCTGCTCCAGGGTGGCGCCGGCGGCGATCAGCCGCCCACCACGCTCATAGTCCGGCTCGGCGTTGTAGGTGAGCACCCCGACCACCCGCTGGTCGGCATCGGCATACCAAATGGTGAACCCGCCGACGCGCTCGACGACCTCCTCGTGCTCGTAGCCATCGCCCCAGGCGGAGTACTGCAGGGTGTGCTCACCGATGGTCGACCAGAACCCCGGGGTCTCGTTCCAGGTCTGCTGCGCGCCATCGTCGCTGGCCGCGGCATTCGCGCCGGCTACCTCACCCATCGCCAGGGCATCGCCCCAGTGCTCTACGCTGAGCGCGCGCTGGGCGACGCCGTGCAACCCCCGGGCCACATCACCGGCGACCCACACCCCGGGGGCGGCCTGCAGGTGCTCGTCCACGACCACCCGACCCTGGTGGGTCTGCACACCGGCGTCGCCGAGCAGGTCACCCTGCGGGGCAATCCCGACCGCGGCG
>CAKZIH010000340.1 GCA_936931335.1 uncultured Nostocoides sp.
TTGGGGGCGGCCGGCGTTGTCGTTCAGCAGGGAGTTGTCATTCAGCGGGGGTTTGTCATTCAGCACAGGCCCGGCCTGGGAGTGAGCGAGCCAGCGTCGATAAGTGAGCCGAATTCAGGCCACTAGTGGCCCATGGGGTGCCGCCAGTTGACCTCGATCGGCCCGCTCGCCGGCGCAGGTGGCGGCCACCGCCTCGGCGAGACGCGCTACCACCTCGCGCATCTCGTCGGCGGCGAGCACATAGGGCAGCCGCACCCAGCGATCCAGCCGTCCCCGCACCGCGAACCGGCTCCCCGAGGCCAAGAGCACCCCGTGCTCGTATGCCGCGTCCACCACCCCGGGACCGGCCCCGGCGCCCACGTCGATCCACAGCGACAGACCACCGGAGGGCACCGTGAACCGCCAGTGGGGCAACCGCTCCCGCAGGGCCGCCACCGTCGCATCCCGGCTCTCGCGCAGGCGATCCTGGCCGGCGGACGGCATACCGTCGTGCTCGTGCAGCAGGCGCAGGGTGACCAATTGCTCCAGCACCGGCGCGCACAGATCGACGGCCGCGCGCGCCTCCAGTAGCCGCGGCATCGCCGCGCGGGGAGCGCGGATCCAGCCGGTGCGCAGCCCGCCCCAAAACGTCTTGCTGGCGCTGCCCACGAGGAACGCCCCCGGCTCGTATGCCGCGAACGGTTTGGTCGCAGGCGCCTCCCCCAGCCAGGTCTCGGCCAGGGTTTCGTCCACGATTGCCGTAGTGCCTTGGCCACGCAACGCCCGGGCCAACCGGGCGCGTTGATCGGCATCGAGGTGGGCCCCGGTGGGATTGTGGAAGTCCGGGATGAGCAGGGCGACCTCGGCCCCGGATGCCTGCAGATCGCGCTCGGTCGTGGCCAAGTCCCAGCCGCGCGGGTCCACCGGGGTGGGGGCAAGGCGGGCTCCGCGCCGGCGCAGCAGTTCGATCGAGTTGGGATAGGCGGGCGACTCGACCAGCACCCGGGTCCCGGGACGCACCAGCACATCGGCCAGGATCGCGGCCCCCGCCACCGCGCCGGAAGTGATCAGGATCTGGTCGGGGTCGGTGGGCAGGCCGCGCGCGGCATAGCGCTCGGCGATCGCCGAGCGTAGTTCGGGCACCCCGGCACCGAAGTAGCCCGCCCCGGCCAGGTATGCCGGGAGTCGCTCCACCGCCCAGGCGTAGGCCTCCGCCATCCCGGCCGGGGCCCGGGTGGCCGCGCAGGTGAGGTCCACAAAACCGGCGATCGGTTCATTGGTCAGCAGCACGCCCGTCCCGGACCGGCGGCGCTCGTCCGGCAGCCGGGCGCGGGTGCCCGACCCCTGTCGGCTGACCGCAAAACCCTTATCCCGCAATACGTCATACGCCCGGGTAACGGTCGTGCGGCTCAGGCCGAGCGCCGTGGTGAACTCTCGTTCGCTGGGCAGGCGGGTGCCGGGCAGGATCGCGCCGTCGACGATCAACAGCCGAAGCCGCTCGGCCAGGGCGAGATAGGCGGGCCGGACGGGGCCGAGGTCACCGACCATGTCCACGATTCGGGAAACGGACGACATACGGCCACTGTGACACAAATGGCCCTCGAATTACAGACCACTTGGCGCCATCATAGATGGCATGGCAACGATCCCCCAGGTGCGGCGGCCGGCCGCCCGCCGTGTCGAACTGACCCCGATGACCCCCATGCAACAGTTGCGGGCCGGTCGCACCGGCCGTCGGCTCGGGCAACTCATCGTCGGGCTCGGCCTGTATGGCGTGTCCATGGCCATGCTGCTGCGCGGCCACCTGGGTCTGGACCCGTGGGATGTCTTCCACTCCGGGGTGCAGCGGCACTGGGACGTCAGCTTCGGCACCGTGGTCATCGCCACCAGCTTCCTGGTGCTGCTGCTGTGGATCCCGCTGCGGCAGTGGCCCGGGCTGGGCACGGTGTGCAATGCGGTGCTCATCGGCATCGCCACCGACGCCACGCTGTCGGTCCTGGACGCCCCGGAATCGCTCTGGGCGCGCATCGCGCTCATGGTCGGCGGGATCGTGGTCAACGGGGTCGCCGGCGCCATGTACATCGGCAGCCAGTTCGGTCCCGGCCCGCGTGACGGGCTGATGACCGGCCTGGCCCGCCGCACCGGTGGCTCGATCCGGTTGGTGCGCACCCTGATCGAACTGACGGTGCTGGCCTCCGGTTGGCTGCTCGGCGGCGTGGTCGGGGTGGGGACCGTCCTCTATGCCCTGCTGATCGGCCCGCTGGTGCAGTTCTTCCTGCCCCTGCTCACCGTTCCGCTCGAAGCGCCCGCGAGCACCGACCCTGCCACGAGCGCCGACCCGGTCGCGCGCGCGGTCCCCGCCGCAGACGGGGACCCCACGGCGAACTGAGCGCGCTGGTCATGACCCGGCGAACGCTAGGACCCGGCGAGCGTGGCGTGGTCGTCCACCCACATCCCGAGCAGCCCGCCGAAGTGGGCCTCGAAACGCTCCCATTCGTGCGTGGGATAGGTCTGGTGGATGGTCGAGGTGAGCATGCTGCGGAACTCGGCCGAGCTCACATAGTCGTAAACGATTTCGTCGATGTGCGGCAGGCTCTGCGCGCAGAACTCCTGGTAGCGCTCGGTCTCGAAGTGGGTATCGGCCAGGCGCTGGTAGGCCGCGATCTTGGCGTCGTAGTCCAACTCCGGGTTGTCCGCCACCGCGAACCAGGGGGCGGTGTCCACCTGGGTCTTCGCCAGCCGATCGGTGGCCACGCAGAAGGCCGACCACTTGACCAGCGACTTCATCGCCCACGGGAAGTAGTAGTGCAGCGAGGTGACCGCCACATCCGGGCAGGCGTTGGCGTAGTCGATCGGATAGATGAGGTCGTCCTTGACGAGCATCTCGCAGGAGTTGAACTCCCAGCGGAAGAAGGAGTTCACGGTCTGGCTGATGGTGATCGCCTCGGCGCCGGCCCGGTCGGACAGGAAGCCGTGGGCGACCTCATAGCGATCGTGCATCGGCAACTCGGGCCGGAACTTCATCACCATGGTCTCCGGCCCGATCGACAGGGCGCGGGCGAAAACGTCGTATTCGATGGACTCCTGCAGGTGCATGAGCATCTCGCCGGACTCGTCGTATGCCTGGTGCAGCGCCTCCCGGTCGTCCACCTTGGAGACCCCGCGCCAGCCGCCGCCGTCGAAGGGCTTCATGAACAGCGGATAGCCCATCTCCTCGGCGATTTGGTCCAGCTCGAAGGAGCGGTTGTATTTGGCCGAGGTATACGCCCAGCGGGCGTTGTCCACCGGGTTCTTGTAGGGCACCAGCACGGTGTCCGGGACCCGCAGACCGAGGCGGAGCATCGCGCAATAGGCGGAGTGCTTCTCCATCGACTGGAAGGTGAAGGGGCTGTTCAGCAGATAGACGTCGTCCATCAGCGACGCCTTTTTCAACCACTCGCGCGGGTGGTAGTACCAATAGGCCAGCCGGTCGATGCACAAATCGTGGCGCACCGAGTCGCGCAGGTTGAACGGCTCGATCGTGATCCGCTCGGTGCGCAATTGGTGGCTCGTGCCGTCGGCGGTATGCAGCAGCCCGAGCCGGCGGGTGATCGCCTCAAACGCCTTGGGCCAGTCCTCCTCGGCACCGAGCAATAGGCCGATCAGGTGGTCGCGCTGGCTGGTCATGGGACGGGGGCTCCTTTGCTGGGTCCGGACGACGAGCGGATGGTGCGGGTGAGGCTAGACGAAGCGAGGCAGGTGATGCGCGAGCTGGCGCTGCCACCAGGGCCAGTCGTGGGCGCTGTCGTGACCCCATACGTCGAGTTCGTGGGGAATCCCCTTCTCGCGCAACACCTCCGCGAAGGCGAGAGTCGAGGGATAGGACTTAGTCGGCTCCCATTCGAAGGGCCCTTCGCCGACCACGAGCACCAGGTTGGCGGCGGCCTGCAACCACCGCAGGTGGTCGCCTTCCGCGCCCCGCACGTATGCCAATGGGCTGGCGAAATAGGTGTCCTGACCGATCTCGCCCCAGCCGCGCCAACTGCTGGGGTCATAGCTACCGGAGAACGCCAGCGCGAGCGGGGCGATATCGGCGCGCTGCAGAGTGAAATGCGCCGCGTGATAGGCGCCGAGCGAGACGCCGAGAGTGATCAGGTTGCGCGGCATACCCCCGAGCTGCTCGGCGATATAGGGCACAGCCGCCTGCTCGAGCCAGGAGTGGAAGATCCGGTGGCGCCGAGCGCGCTCCTCGGTCGGCTGGTCGTAGGCCGACCAGCTGTACCGGTCGAAGGCGTCGACACAAAAGAAGGAGACCCGGCCGGCATCGACGAGATCCTGCACCGCGGCGACCATGCCATTGGACGCGAAGTCCTCGGCCCGGCCCGCCTCGGAGGGGAAGACCAGCACCGGGCGACCATAATGCCCGTGCCGGATGACTCCTAGGCTCAGATCGGTGCCGGGGACGGCCAACTCGATGCGCTGCGACATGGGGCCTATCCAACCGCACCTGGCGCGACGGTCAAGAACCGCATGCCAGACGTGGACAACTCCGCTCAATGCGCGCTGTGCGATGGCCGTCGGCGGCCGGCTCAGAAGAGCGCGGACATCAGCGCGGTGCGCCCGCGCTTGACCCGCTCGTCCTGGTTGCCGACGACCGCGAAGAGCTGCAGCAGGTGGTCGCGAGCGGCCTCCCGCTCGGCACCGCTGGTGCGCCGGACCAGGTCCACGAGCCGGCCGAAGGCGTCCTCGACATGCCCGCCCAGCAGGTCGAAGTCGGCGGCCAGGGTCTGCGCGGCGACGTCGTCGGGCCGATCGGCGGCCGCGGCCCGGGCGGCGG
>CAKZIH010000341.1 GCA_936931335.1 uncultured Nostocoides sp.
CTCTTCCGATCTCGCCCCGTCGGTGCTCGCCGCCAGCGCCTGGGCCGGGGTGAGTGCCTCCTGCGGCTGCCAGGCCGGCCGTTCGTCGGCGCTGCGATGGACCGCGGCCGCCATCGCCAGCCACGGATCGAGCGGGGAGACCGGGGCGTCGGAGCCGAGGCGCACCTCCACCCCGGCGGCGAGCATCGAGCTGAGCGCGAACGCCCAGGGGAGCTGCCCCGGCCAGGAGCGATCCATGACGTCCCGGTCGTCCAGCAGATGCGCCGGTTGCACGCTCGCCGCCAAGTTGAATTCGGCCATTCGCTCGAAGAGCCCCGGCGCGCCCAATTGCACGTGCTCCAGGGTGTCCTTGGTGCGGGGGTCTGCGGGGCGGCTCGCCCCGCCGGCGGCAGCGAAGGCGTCCAGCGCCTGCTCCAGCGCCGCATCCCCGATGGCGTGTACCGCCGCGGACAGACCCGCCATACGGCCGCGGGCAATCAACGAACTCAGCTCTGCGAGTGAGAGATTCGCCGCCCCGCAGGTGGGGTGGGCGCCGGCATACGGGCTCGTCGTCCACGCGGTACGCGTGTTGAGCGAACCATCGGAGATCACCTTCAGCGGACCCATGGTGACCAGGTCGGAGGGGTGCAACGGCATACCGGATCGGACGCCGGCGGCGATCGCCTCGTCCAGGTCGGCGGCATAGACGCCGGTGCGCACGCGCAGCAGGTTCAGACCGCGCTCGACGCGGGCCGGCCATTCGCGGAAGCCCGGTTCCCATTCCAGGTCGACGACGCCGACCACACCTGAGGCCGCGGCTTCGCGCTGGGCCGCCAGGTATGCCGCGTCCACCGCCCCCGGTGCCACCGGCCGTTCGCGCAGCCGGCCGAAGACGGGGAACCAGTCGTTCTCGCTGAGCATCCCGTCGGTGGGTGGGACCTCGAGCAACCGCAGCGCGGCGGAGCTCAGCCAACCGTTATGGGCATCTCCGCTGATCAGGACCACGGCCCGGCCGCCGGCGGCGGCGTCAAGTTCGGCGACGGTGCCGGGACGTGACCAACCGGAGCTGCGATAGCCGAAGCCGACGACCAGATCATCCACAGCGGGCGCGACCTGCGCCAGGTGCGCCCGGACCCGATCGAGCACCTCCTGCGGCCAGGTCGTGCCGGACAGATCGATGCGCCCGCGGGTGTCGGCCCATTGCCCGAAATGGACATGCTGATCCCACAGCCCGGGGATCAGCCACCGGCCCTCGTAGGCGTGCACGGGTTCACCCCGGCTGGGGGTCAGTTGGGGAGCGACCTCGAGCACCCGGCCGCCGCCCAGGCGCACGTCCACGACCCCGGCCGGAGCCGGTATGCCGCCCACCGCCACGATGCGCACTGCCTGCAGCAGCGTCGTCCCGGGGTACTCGCTCTGCTCGCTCATTCGGGGCATCCTGCCAGCACCGCCGGTGGCGGCCGGACCCGGCACCCGGGCCGCTGGCTAGGCTGGCCGACGGCCGTCAGGAAGGTGTCCCAGCGGCGATGTGGGAGGAAGCAGCGGATGAGCGAGACGGCATACCAGACCCCGGCAATCCCGGTGTCCTGCGGGGCATTGCTGCGCGACGAGCAGGGCCGCATTCTCATCCTCAAGCCGACGTACAAGTCCGGCTGGACGATCCCCGGCGGGGTGATGGAAGCCGACGGTGAGAGCCCCTGGGACGCCTGCCGCCGCGAGGTGCGCGAAGAGACTGGGATAGAGGTGACTCGCGGCCGGCTCGCGGTGGTCGACACTAGGCCGTCGTCCAGCGGCTTCGGACTGCGCTATCTCTTCGACTGCGGCGCGCTGCCCGAGGCCACCCTCGCCGGAATCACGGTGCAGCGCAGCGAGATTTCGCAGTTCAAGCTGGCCGATCCCGATGAATCCCTCGGCCTATTGCGCAAGGCCATCTCCCGGCGGGTCGCCGCCGCGCTGGCCAGTGACGTATGCCGTTACCTAGAGGACGGACGCCCGGTCGACGGCGTGTCCTGAGCCGTCTGACGATCCCGGCTGCGCGCGGGACGCTGCTGCCCCGCCCGCTGCCGACTCGTTCGCTGCTCATTCGTCGCGGGGGAGCGCTTGCCCAGGTCGATGCCGGCATCGGCCGCATCGAGGCGCGCCAGGGCGGAGATGGTTGCGGCGTCGCCGCGCTGCAGATCACCCCAGGGATCGGAACTGATCCGGGCGATCCGTTCCACTGGCAGGGTGGCCAGGGCCCGGAAGGCGAAGAACGAGGGATCGCAGTCCGCGGCGAGCAGCCCGCGCACCGCGGCCGAGCGCTGCGCAAAGCGGCGGCGCATCACCACATACGGGACCCCGACCGCGAGCACGGGGGCGAAGAAGAGCACCAAGCCCACGGCGTTGGCCAGGGTATGCAGCCCCTCAGCCGCCTGCTGGCCGGCGCTGGACAGGGTGTCGCCGGGGGCGGCCAGCTTGCCGAAGATGTCGGAGAGCCGGTCACCGATGATCGCCACATCGGACAGTTCGCGGGAGGCGCCGGCGAGGCGGTCGTTGACCGCATTCCCGCTGCCGACCAGCGCCTCGGCCGGCCCGGCCAGCGCGGCGATCAGCCCGTGCACCATCCGCGCGATCAGGGCCCAGGCGAGCACCCATCCGAGCAGGAGGGCGTCGCCGAGCACCTGCCGGGTGCGATGGGCGGGGAGCTGCGAGTACCAGGTCATCGGTGGGGAGTCTAGGCACGTGGGCCGATTCGGCTCGCTAGAGTCCGGCCATGACGCCCGAGGAGTTCCGCGCCGCAGCGCACGCACTCGTGGACTGGGTCGCCGACCATCGCGAGCGCATCCCGGACCTGCCGGTGGCCGCGCAGGTCACCCCGGGGCAGGTGCGCGCCGGCCTTCCGGGCCATGCTCCCGAGCAGCCCCAGCCCTTCGAGCGACTCCTCGCCGATTTGGACGCGGTTGTCGTCCCAGGCATCACGCAGACCCAGTCACCCGGCTTCTTCGGGTGGTTCCCCAGCAATGCCTCGCTGGCATCGATCCTCGGCGACTATGCCTCCTCCGGGGTCGCCGCGCTGGGGATCACCTGGCAGTCCGCGCCCGCGCTCACCGAGGTCGAGCAGGCGGTCACCGAATGGCTGCGCGAGCTGTGCGGCCTGGGGCCGCGGTGGCGCGGCGCGATCCAGGACACGGCGTCCACCGGCACCCTGGTGGCCCTGCTGGCCGCCCGGGAGCGGGCCAGCGGGATGAGCATCGACGGCGGCGGGTTGCAGGCCTGCCCGCAGCCGCTGGTGGTCTACGCCTCCGAGCACAGCCATTCCTCGGTCCCCAAAGGCGTCTTGCTCGCCGGTTTCGGCCGGGACAACCTGCGCTATGTCGGCGTCGACCCGCAGACCTATGCCATGCGGCCCGAAGCGCTGCGCGCCGCGATGCAGGCGGATGTGGCGGCCGGACGCAGGCCCGCCGCAGTGGTCGCCGCGGTCGGGACCACCGGCACCTGCGCCATGGATCCGGTCGGCGAAATCGTCGCTGTGGCAGCGGAATTCGGAGCCTGGGTGCACGTCGATGCGGCGATGGCCGGCTCCGCGATGCTGCTGCCCGAGTGCGCCCACCTCTTCGCCGGCATCGACGGCGCCGACTCCCTGGTGTGGAATCCGCACAAGTGGCTGGGCACGATCCTCGACTGCTCCCTGCTGTATGTGCGCGATGTCGATCACCTGGTGGCCTGCATGGCGACCACCCCGTCCTACTTGCGGGCGAGCACCGACGACCAGGTCGTGCAGTACAAGGACTGGGGCATCCCGCTGGGGCGGCGCTTCCGCGCGCTCAAGCTGTGGTTCCACCTGCACCTGGAGGGCGCGGAGGCCATCCGGGAGCGCCTGCGCCGAGACCTGGCCAATGCCGCCTGGCTCGCCGAAACCATTGCCGCAGAACCCGAATGGCGTGTGCTCGCCCCTGTGGACCTGCAGACGGTATGCGTGCGACACGAGCCGGCCGGGTTGACGGGGGAGGGGCTGGACCGGCATACCTTGGCGTGGGCGGAGGCGATCAACAGCGGTGGCCGCGCCTTCGTCTCCCCGAGCATCCTCGACGGACGCTGGATGGTGCGCATCTCGATCGGCGCCGAGGCGACCGAACGCGCGGACGTCGCGGCCCTATGGGAGCTGATGCGGCATACCGCCGCGGCGGCTGCGGCGGGCGCCCCGGCCGACTAGGCGACCCACGCGGGTGGGCAGGGCGCCGCGATTAGGCTGAGCCGCCATGCCCACCCCCGCCCCGTCACGGCGTCCGCCGGGCCTGCCGGCCCTGACCGGGGTGCGCGCGCTGGCGGCGGTATGGGTGGTGCTCTTCCACTTCCGCGGCACCTTTGAGTCCCTAGCCCCGTGGCTCACCGTCGCCGATCCGGTATGGCGGGCCGGCTACCTCGGGGTGGACCTCTTCCTTGCCCTCAGCGGGTTCGTGCTCGCCTACAACTACGCCGACCGGATGACGACCTGGTCGTGGTGGGCGTCCAGTTGCGTTCTGGCGCAACCGGATTGCTCGTGTGTGGCCTGCGCATGTGGCCACCTTGCACATCGACCTGATCACCGCCTGGGTGCAGGGGCGACTCGGGGTGGGGCCGGGCGGACACCGGCGGACGCTCTCGGCATACCTGCAGAACCTGGTGATGGTGCAGAACTGGTTCAGCGACCGACCAAGCTTCAACGGCCCGGCCTGGTCCATCAGCAGCGAATGGTTCGCCTATCTGCTCGCGCCGTTGCTCTTCCTCGCGCTGGCCCGGGTGCGGCGCGCCGGGCCGCTGCTCGCCGTGGCCGCCGCGGCGTATGCCGTGATGCTCGCGACCTTCGCCGCCTTTGCCCTGCCCAACGGCAACCTGGAGCACATGTTCTATATGCGCATCGGCCCGGAGTTCCTCGCCGGGCGGCGCTCTGCCTGGCCTGGACCCGGGGTGGTCTGGACTGGGTCGGCTGGCGCCCCGGCTGGGGGCGGGCGTGCTCGCGGTGGTGTGGTTGATCCCGGCGAGCCATAGTGGGCACTACTGGATGGCCCCGGCTCCCGGCCTGTGCGTCGAGGCGCTCGCCGCCAACCGGTCCATGCCGGCCCGCATCCTTGCCCGGCCGGGCCTGGTGCGGGCGGGGGAGGCCTCCTATTGCCTTTATCTGACGCACTATCTGCTGCGCGATCCTGTCGACGCTCTCGGCGTATGGGGTGCCGCCAGCGGCCTGCGCGCGGCGCTGGCCCTCGCTGTGATCGTGTTCATGCTCGCTGCCGCCGCATGGCTGCTGCATGTCGGCGTGGAGCGGCCGGCGCGGAATCTGTTGCGTGCGCGGCCCGCGCGCCGAACACTCAGCGGACCCGCAGCACGCTGACGCCGGTCCCGGACAACTCGTCAAGGAAGGCAATGCGCCCGGCCATCGCCATCAGCAGTGCCAGCAGCGGGCCTCGCACCGGCAGTCCCGAGCCGTGGCTCCAGTCGGCGTTGTCGGCCTCCAGGCGCAAGCCGGCCACCCGAGAGCGGGCCCCGATCAGGGTGTCGGACTTCAGATAGAAGTCGGCCACCGCGCGCAGCGCCTCCGGGGGATAGTCGTGCACCATCCCGAGCGCGTGCCGGATGTCCTCGGCATGCACGATGGTCTCGCCGAGCCAGGACAACTTGGGCCCGGGTGGCGCGGTGGTGCTCTCCAGCGCGGCCTCGAAGTTGTTGATGGTCGCCTGCAGGTCTCCGTCCCGCTCGCGCTCGACGCCGGTGGCCACGAACCGCTTTAAGGAAAACCGCGCCGGCAACAAGCCGGTGGCGAAAGCGACCGGCGAGGTGCGCGCCGTCGACGTCATATGGGCCAGGCAGTCCCGGACGGTCCACTGTTCGCACAACGACGGCGTGTCCCAGGCGGCCGCGTCCGGGATCGTCTTGAGGTCGGCGAGGAGGGCGCGTCGCTCGGCGTGCACGAGCGGCCAGATGTCGAGGCTCACGGCGACGAATTCTCACGTATCCAGCACCCTGGCCCCTATCCGGCGCGCCGTTCTGGGACGACCCACCCGCCGTGGCCGGCGATTTCCGTGCCTGCGGTGGTCGCTGATAGCGTGGAGTATTGCCGTTAGATCGGCCGCGGATACCAGAGCCCCGGTGGACCAGCCCGGGCGCGCCGCGCAACAATCGCGAAAGAGAGCCGTTCGTCTATGCCGTTGGACACTGCCGTCAAGAAGCAGATCATCGCCGAGTACGCCACCTCCGAGGGTGACACCGGCTCGCCGGAAGTCCAGATCGCGATGCTCACGCAGCGCATCAAGGATCTCACCGAGCACTCGCGCACCCACAAGCACGACCACCACAGCCGCCGCGGCCTGCTGCTGCTCGTCGGCCAGCGCCGCCGCCTGCTGCGCTACCTAGAGAGCGTCGACGTCGAGCGTTACCGCTCGTTGATCAAGCGCCTCGGCCTGCGCCGATAAGGTTTGGGGCCGATAGTTTTGGGAGAGAGCGGTCCTTGTCTCAAGGGCCGCTCTTTCTCGTATGTCGTCCCGCCGCCCGCACCGGGTGCCGGGCACGACATAGGGGCCCGGTCCGGGCAGCCGGCCCGGCGCGGGCACCGAGGGAAACAACCCCCGTGCACAACGACGATGCACGCCGGGCACGAGAGAAGAAAGTGAGGGCCCATGGAGGGTCCAGAAATCCAGTTCGCTGAAGCCGTTATCGACAACGGCAGCTTCGGCACCCGTACCGTCCGGTTCGAGACCGGCCGCCTGGCCAAGCAGGCCGGCGGATCGGTCGCCGCATACCTTGACGGCGAGACCATGCTCCTGGCGACGACCACCGCGAGTGGCACGCCCAAGGACCAGTTCGACTTCTTCCCGCTGACCGTGGACGTCGAGGAGCGCATGTACGCCCTCGGCAAGATCCCCGGCAGCTTCTTCCGTCGTGAGGGCCGCCCCAGCACGGAGGCGATCCTCACCTGCCGACTGATCGACCGCCCGCTGCGCCCGTCCTTCAAGAAGGGCCTGCGCAACGAGGTCCAGGTCGTCATCACCGTCCTCGCGCTACAGCCGGACCACCAGTACGACGTGATCGCGATCAACGCCGCCAGCGCCGCGACCCAGATCTCCGGCTTGCCCTTCAGCGGCCCGATCGGTGGCGTCCGCGTCGCCCTCATCGACGGCCAGTGGGTCGCCTTCCCGAACTTCTCCGACGCCGAGCGCAGCACCTTCGACATGGTCGTCGCCGGCCGGGTCGTGGGCGATGACGTCGCGATCATGATGGTCGAGGCCGAGGCCACGGACGCCACCTGGAACCTGGTCAAGGACGAGGGCAAGCAGGCTCCGACCGAGGAGATTGTCGCCCAGGGCCTGGAGGCCGCCAAGGGCTTCATCCGCACCCTGTGCGAGGCGCAGTCCGAGCTGGCGGGCAAGTCCGCCAAGCCGGTACAGGACTTCCCGGTCTTCCTCGACTACGAGGACGACGCCTATGCCGCGGTCGAGGAGTTCGTCAGCCGCGACGGCAAGCTCGCGCGGATCCTCACCATCGCCGGGAAGCAGGAGCGCGAGGACGCCCTCGACGAGCTCAAGTCCGCTCTGCACCTCGAGCTGGTCGGCGACGCCGAGGCGGGCAGCAGCGGTGCCTTCGCCGGTCGCCAAAAGGAGATCTCCGCGGCCTACCGGGCGGCGCAGAAGAAGCTCGTGCGTGAGCGGATCCTGCGCGACAAGGTCCGTATCGATGGGCGTGGCCTGGCCGACATTCGGGCCCTGGCCGCCGAGGTCGAGGTGCTGCCGCGGGTGCACGGCTCGGCGCTCTTCGAGCGTGGGGAGACCCAGATCATGGGCGTCACCACGCTGAACATGCTCCGCATGGAGCAGCAGCTGGACACCCTGTCTCCGGTGACCCGCAAGCGGTATATGCACAACTACAACTTCCCGCCCTACAGCACCGGTGAGACCGGCCGCGTCGGTTCGCCGAAGCGCCGCGAGATCGGCCACGGCGCCCTCGCCGAGCGCGCGCTGACGCCCGTGCTGCCCACGCGCGAGGAGTTCCCGTACGCGATCCGTCAGGTCTCCGAGGCGCTGGGCTCCAACGGCTCCACCTCGATGGGCTCGGTCTGCGCATCCACCCTGTCGCTGCTCAACGCCGGTGTGCCGCTGCGCGCCCCGGTCGCCGGCATCGCCATGGGTCTGATCTCTGCGGAGGTCGACGGGCAGGTGCAGTATGCCGCTCTCACCGACATCCTCGGGGCCGAGGATGCCTTCGGCGACATGGACTTCAAGGTCGCTGGCACCCGTGAGTTCGTGACCGCAATCCAGTTGGACACCAAGCTCGACGGCATCCCCGCCGACGTGCTGGCCGGTGCGCTGACTCAGGCGCGCGATGCTCGTCTCTACATCCTCGATGTGATGAACGAGGCCATCGACGCGCCGGACGAGATGAGCCCCAACGCGCCGCGCGTCATCGCGGTCAAGGTGCCGGTCGACAAGATCGGTGAGGTCATCGGGCCCAAGGGCAAGATGATCAACCAGATCCAGGAGGACACCGGCGCCGATATCTCCATCGAGGACGACGGCACGGTCTACATCGGCGCGACCGACGGTCCCTCCGCCGAGGCCGCGCGGGCCGCGATCAATGCGATCGCCAACCCGCAGATGCCCGAGGTCGGCGAGCGCTTCCTGGGCACCGTGGTCAAGACCACGACCTTCGGCGCTTTCGTCTCCTTGCTGCCTGGCAAGGACGGCTTGCTGCACATCTCCGAGGTGCGCAAGCTTGTCGGCGGCAAGCGGATCGACGCGGTCGAGGACGTGCTGGCCATCGGTCAGAAGGTCCAGGTTGAGCTCAAGGAGATCGACCCGCGCGGCAAGCTCTCCCTCGCTGCCGTCCTCGACGAGGAGCAGCAGGCGGCGGCCGACGCGGCCTCCGGCTCCGATGACCAGGACGGTGGCGAGCGTCGCCCCCGCGACGGTCAGTCCGGCGGTCAGGGTGGCGATCGTGCGGAGCAGGGCGACCGGCCCGAGCGCGCTGAGCGTTCGGACCGTGGTGAGCGCTCCGACCGTGGCGAGCGTCGTGAGCGCGGTGACGGCCGGCAGCGGTCCCGCCGTCGTCGCGACAACGGTGGCAGCGACAGCGACGCGGCCGTCGCCCAGGGCGAGGGTTCGCCGGTTGCCGACCAGCTTGTCGACTCGGCAAACCAGGAAGGCGCCTCCGCGACCTCCGAGGACGCCTGAGCCGCACCGCTCGACTGTGCACCACGGAACGGCCCCCGGCT
>CAKZIH010000342.1 GCA_936931335.1 uncultured Nostocoides sp.
CGCCTCCTCGCTGAGCTCCGACACCGCACCGGCACCCTCCCCGTCCGCAAGCGGCGCGCCGGCCGGGGCGATCGCGCTGCCGTTCTATTACCTGGGGGTCGACGGGCTCGCCTTGGCCGAGGGCCAGGCCCCGCGGCCACGGATCCGACTGCTGCGCACCTTCGCGGCCGCCGATGGCGGCTCGCGCACCGAGCGGGTGGCGGCCGCCATCCGGCTTGCCTTGGCGCACAACGAAGTTCAGGACACCAGCGACGGGGCGGCGCCGTGGCGGCATACGGACTTGGTGGACGCCACGGTGAGTGACGCGCTGATCACCCTCACCTTGAGCGACGGCGGGGAATCGGCCGCGGTCAGCGCTGGCCCGGCGGCCCCCACCGCCGAGCATGCCCGGCTCGCAGTCCAGCAGTTGGTATGGACCGCGCAGGCCGCGGCCGGGGCGCGCATCCCGGTGACCTTCGTCCTCGCCGACGGCGCCACCAGTTTGCTCGGCCAGTTCCCCGCCGCTGATCGGTATGACCGTCCGGACACCGGGCGGATCGGCGACGAGGTGGCCCGGATCTGGGTCGACAGCCCGGAACTGGATGCCGACCTCGCCCCCGGCGCACCGATCGGGTTGCGCGGGACCGCCCTGCTGCCGGCCGCGCAACTGGGGTGGACGCTGGACAACGCCGCGGGCCCGGTCACCGAGGGTGAACCGGTGGCGGGGGGCGTGCAGCATACGTATGCGGCGACCCTCACCGCCCCGGCTGCCCCGGGCGGCTACCGCTTGTGTGTCTCCGCGACCTCAGATGCCGAGCTGGATCGAGCGAGCACCTGCATCCGGCTGCGGGTCGGCTGAGCGGCCAAATCAGCCCCGGGACCTGGTCAGAGCCAGCGGTCTGCGGCAGAGAGAACGGCGATGGCGGCCGGACCGGCCGAGGAGGAGCGCAGCACCTGACGGCCCAGGCGGACCGGCACCGCGCCCGCGGCGGTCAGGGTGGTGAGCTCATCGGGCGAGATCCCACCCTCGGGACCGACGATCACCATCACTTCACCGGCCCCGGGCACCGGACGGCCGGCGAGCGGAGTGGGGGCGTCCTCGTGCAACACATAGGCCACGCAGACCTGCGGAATCCGGGCGGCCAGCGCGGCGGTATCGAGGATCGGCTCGACCTCCGGAACCCAGGCACGGCGGCTCTGCTTGGCCGCGGCCCGGACCACCGAGCACCACTTCTGCCGAGACTTTTCAGCGCGATCCCCGCGCCAGACGACAATGCTGCGCTCGGCCTGCCACGGGATGACCCGGTCGATGCCGTATTCGGTGGCCGCCTCGACGGCCGCCTCATCCCGGTCGGACTTGGCCAACGCCTGGACCAGGGTGAATCGGGGGGTAGCGGCCGGCTCATCGCTGACCGCATCAACGCGGTAGCTCAGCTCCGCCCCATCCGCCGCGAGCACGGTCCCGGTCAACTGGCGCCCGGTTCCATCCCCGACGAGCAACCGTTCGCCGGCCCGCAGCCGCTTGACGGTCGCGGCGTGCCGGCCCTCGTCACCCTCGAGCACCTGGGTCGAACCGACGATCGCGGCATCCAGCGAGCCGGGTTCGGCGAGGAAGAGGGGGTAGGTCATGCCGGGCGTCCATTCACAAAGGTCGAGGTATGTCGTGACGCGCCATTGCGATCGACCGAGGGTACCCGACCGGCGAGCCGGGGTCGATGCGACCTCAGCGGGCCTTGAAGGCGTCCCGCAGCCGGCCCCGGAAGCCGGTCTCGGCAGCCGCGAGCTTGCCGCTCGGCGCCTCCTCCGAGCGCAGCGCCGCGAGCTGGCGCAGCAACTCCTCCTGGTGCCCGTCCAGCCGGGTCGGCGTGCGCACATCGGCATGCACGATGAGGTCGCCGCGGCCCGCGGTGCGCAGGTGGGTGACCCCAAGCCCGCGCAACACGATGGTCTCGCCCGGCTGCGTGCCCGGCTTGATGTCGATCTCGCGCTCGCCGTCGAAGGTCTCCAGGGTCATTGACGCGCCCAGCGCGGCCGCGGTCATCGGGACCGTGAGGCTCGCATGCAGGTCGTCGCCGCGCCGGTGGAAAACCGGATGCTCGGCCACGACAACCTCGACGTAAAGGTCACCTTGAGGCCCGCCACCCGGGCCGACCTCGCCCTCGCCGGCCAGGTGGATGCGGGTGCCGGTGTCCACGCCCGCCGGGATGGCCACGGTCATCGTGCGCTGGGTACGGACCCGGCCCTGACCGGAGCACTCGTAACACGGGTTGGTGATGACCTCCCCATACCCCTGACAGGCGGTGCACGGCCGGGTGGTCATCACCTGGCCGAGGAAGCTGCGCTGGACCTGCTGCACATCGCCGCGCCCACCGCATACGTCACAGGTGCGCCGGCCGGTGCCGGGCTGCGCGCCGTCGCCGTGGCAGGTGCCGCATACCGCGGCGGTCTCGATGGTGAGTTCCTTATCCCCGCCGAAGACCGTGTCGACGAGATCCATCGGCAAGCGGACCAGGCCGTCCTGGCCGCGGCTGGCGCGCGGGCGCGGGCCGCGCGAGCCACCCCCGGCGCCCGCGCCGAAGAAGGCGTCCATGATGTCGCTGAAGTTGAACCCCTGCCCGAAGCCGGCGGTTCCAGCGCCATAGGGGTCATTGCCCGAGTCGTACTGGCGCCGCTTGTCCGGGTCGGAGAGCACGTCATACGCCTGGGAGACGCGCTTGAACTCCTCCTCGGCGTCCGCGCCGGGGTTGACATCCGGGTGCAACTGCCGCGCCTTGCGGCGGTAGGCCTTCTTGATGGCCTCGTCGCTGGCATCCCGGGCGACGCCCAGGTCGGCGTAGTAATCGTTCAACGAGAATCCTTGGCTGATCGAATCGGGCGGGGTGTTACTGGCCGAGCAGGGCGGAGACATAGGCGGCCACGGTGCGCACCGCGGCCATGCTCGCCGGATAGTCCATGCGGGTGGGTCCGACCACGCCGAGCGCACCGAGCAGTTCGCTGCCGTGGCCATAGCCGGTGGTCACCAGCGAGGTGGATTGCAACTCGCTGACCGGGTTCTCCTGGCCGATGCGCACCGCTATGTGCTCACCGCCCTGAGCGGCCGTGGAGAGCAACCGCAGCAGCACCATCTGTTGTTCCAAGGCGTCGAGCACCGGCTCGATGCTGGCGGGGAAATCGCTGGGGTGACGCACGAGATTGGCGGTCCCGGCCATGGTCACCCGCTCCTCGCGCTCCTCGGCCATCGCTTCGTCCAGGGCGCCGATCACGGTGCGCACGGCGTCGCGTTCGGCCACCGGGAAGCTCTCGGGCACGCCGGCCAGCACGGTTGCGGTCTCGGAAAGGCGACGACCCGCGGTCGCGGTGTTGAGGGCAGAGCGCAGGCAGGCGGCCACCGCGCCGTCCTCGACGTCGAGACCCACATCCAATACCCGCTGCTCGACGCGGCCGGTGGTGGTGATCAGGACGAGCATCAGGCGGGGTCCGCCGAGCGGGACCAACTCGATATGCCGGACGCTGGAGCGGGTGAGCGAGGGGTACTGCATGACCGCGACCTGCGAGGTGAGCGAGGCGAGCAGCCGCACGGACCGGTCCACCACATCGTCCAGGTCGACGGCCTCGTGCAGGAATTTGTCGATGGCGGCGCGCTCGGCCCGGCTCATCGGCTTGATCGTGGAGAGCCGGTCGACGAACAGTCGGTAACCGGCGTCGGTGGGCACCCGACCCGCCGAGGTATGCGGGGCGACGATCAGCCCTTCCTCCTCCAGCGCTGCCATGTCGTTGCGGATGGTCGCCGCGGACACGCCGAGGGAATGGCGTTCCACCAATGCCTTGGAGCCGACCGGCTCGCTGGTCTGCACATAGTCGCGGACGATCGCGCCGAGGACGGCGAGGCGGCGGTCCTGCACCATACGGGCGATCCTCCTTGACGGGTGCTGGCACTCGGTTGCGGTGAGTGCCAATCTTACGCCGTCGTCGCGACACGCCCGGTGCCCTCGCGGGGCTGACCGGGGTGGGCGAGCACGCGGCATACGGTGTCGGGTCGTGAGTGATCGTTATGGCGCGGATGTCCTGTCCGGAGACTGGCGTCGGCCGGCGCGCGGACGGACCACGGATGTGTCTGCCGAACCCGGGTTGGTCGTCGAAGAGACCGCGAGCGGCTGGGTCGGCGCGGTGGTCGCTGTGGAGACGATCGGCGGCCAGCGCGTGGTGCGCCTGGAGGATCGGCGGGGCAAGGTGCGCGCCTTCCCGCTCGGGCCGGGCTTTGCCGTCGATGGCGCGCCCGTGCGCTTGGTCCCGTATGTCGCCCCCGCCGCCCCCCGAACTCCGGCACGCACCGCCAGCGGTTCGCTCGCGGTCGCCGGTGCCCGGGCCAAGGTGGCCGCGGCCTCCCGAATCTTTGTCGAGGGCACCCACGACGCCGAACTCGTGGAGAAGGTCTGGGGTGCCGACCTGCGCGTCGAGGGCGTCGTCGTCGAGGTGCTGCACGGGGTGGATGATCTCGCCGCGGCCCTGCGGGATTTCGGCCCGACTCCGCGGGCGCGGGCGGGGGTTTTGGTCGACCATCTGCGGCCCGGGACCAAGGAGGCCCGGATCGTCGCGGACACCATGCGACAGTTTGGTGCCGATCAGGTCCTCGTGGTGGGGCACCCGTATATCGATGTCTGGCAAGCGATCCGGCCCGATCGGGTGGGCCTGACTGCCTGGCCGGTGATCCCGAAGGGACAGGACTGGAAGCGCGGGATCGCGGCGGCGTTGGGGCTACCGCATACCAGCACGGCGGACCTCGGCCTGGTCTGGAAGCACCTGCTTTCCCGGGTGCGCACCTATGCCGATCTGGAGCCCTCGTTTTCCGGGCGGGTCGAAGAACTCATCGACTTCGTCACCGTGCCACCGGCCTGATCCGCGCCTGGCGGACATCGAGTACAGAGCGCGGGTCCGGTTCGCCCCGGAGCCGACCCCCAAGCCGCCCCCATTGGCGCGTGATCTGGAATGCCGCGCTCGCCGAATGCGCTTGACTGATTGTCGAACAGGGCCGGGAACCTCCCGGCCACCGGCCAGCCAGGAGTAGCACCATGACCCAATCCCACGGTTCCGACCCGAGCTACCCCACCTATCCCGACGCCACGAGTTCCCTGCCCGTCACGCCGTCCGAAGGCGGCTCCTCGGTCTACCCGCCCGCTTCGTCGGCCTCGCGGCCGGCGCACCAAGGGCAGACTCCCCCTCCGCCGACGAACTCCTGGCACGCTCCCCAGGGCGGCGCGCCGGTGCCCCCGCCGCCGGGCGCGGGCTACGCCGACGCGGCGATCCACACCGGGTATGCCGCGGCCACCCCGCGCGACGCACGGGTCGCCCCGCAGGAGGAGAAGCAGTGGGCGATGCTCAGCCACCTCATCCCGGCTGTGCTCTTCGTCCTCTCCGCCGGGACCCTCGGCTTCCTCGCCTCGCTGGGGATCTACCTGGCGTACAAGGACAAAGGCCCCTTCGTGCGGGCCCACGCGGCGAACTCGCTCAATCTGCAGATCATGGCCGGTATCGGCCTGCTGGTCTCGGCCCTGCTGATGTTGGTGCTGATCGGCTTCGTCACCTATCCGCTGGTGTGCATCTGGGCTCTGGTACTGCACGTCATCGGTGCCACCCGGGCCAACAATGGGCAGTGGTGGGACCCGCCGATGGTCCCCAAGCTTATCCGCTGACCGCCTCCGGTCAGTCCGTCCACAGCCGCGCCACCACGGTGTCGGCGAGCAGTCGCCCCCGCTGGGTCAACACGATCCGGCGGGGGCCGCTTTGTGCGGGATGGGTGCTCGTCGGTTCCGGGTCTGTGGGGTGGCCGGTCGTGTCCAGATCGATCAGCCCGTCCGCCACCAAGCCCGCAATCGCCTGCCGCGCATCGGATCCCAGGGTGTGCTCCGACAGCCCGGAGCGCAGCCGGATCCCCAGCAAAAGATCCTCGTCGGCCCGTTGCTCGGCGGTCAATAGCTCGCGCGCGGCCGCGGGGGAGGTTCCTGCGGCGAGGCGGGCGGCATACGCCCCCGGGTGTTTGACATTCCACCAGCGCACCCCGCCGATGTGGCTGTGGGCGCCGGGACCGAAGCCCCACCAGTCGCCACCACGCCAGTAGCCGAGGTTGTGGCGGCATTCGCTCCCCAGGCGGGCCCAGTTGCTCACCTCATACCAGGGGTAACCGGCGGCGCTGAGCAGGTCGTCGGCAAGCTCGTACTTGTCCGCCTCGTCGTCGTCATCGGGCGCGGGAATCTCCCCGCGGCGGACCTGCCCGGCCATCCGGGTGCCGGGCTCGACAACGAGCGCATAGGCCGAGATGTGGTCCGGCTCAAAGGCGATCGCCTGTTCCAGGCTGGTGCGCCAGTCGGCCAAGGACTCCCCCGGCGTGCCGTAGATCAGGTCGAGGCTGACCGCGAGGCCGGCAGCACGCGCATACCGCACTGCCACAGCGACATTCGCGGGGTCATGGGTGCGATCCAGGGTCGCCAGAACGTGCGGGACGGCGGACTGCATACCGAAGCTGACCCGGGTGAAGCCGCCGGCACGTAGTTGCGCGAGGGATTCGGCGCTCACCGAATCCGGATTGGCTTCCGTGGTGACCTCGGCGTCCGCCGCCAGCGGCCAGGCCGTATGCAGGTGCTCCAGCACCCCAACCAGCTGCGCCGTGGGCAGCAAGGTGGGGGTGCCACCGCCGACGAAGACGCTCGCCAGCCGCGGTGGCGTCACATTGGCGAGCACCCGTTGTGCCAGCCTGATCTCGGCGGCGAGGGCCGCGACATATGTGCTCGGGGCGGAGTCCGGACCGGTCAGCTCACCCGGGGCGTAGGTGTTGAAGTCGCAGTAGCCGCACCGGACCCGGCAGAAGGGCACATGCACGTATGCGGCGAACCCCCGCTCCCCCAGGCTCGCCAGGGCGGACGCCGAGAGGGAACCATCCGGCGGCGCCGGGTCGCCATCGGGCAGGGCACTGGGCATCGGGCAATTCTCTCAGGCCGCCGGCCCAGCGGAATCGTCGGCGTGTCCTGGCCAACACGCCGTCCGGGCGAACTTTTGTCAAACTTTTGGGGTGCGAACTCTTGCCCCCCGGCCCCCGGGGTGGATAGAACTATCTCGTCACCCCGAAACCTTCGGGAATCGGGAGACAATGATCCGGACTCACCTCCAGATCATGGCGCGGGATCCGTTCCGCACCAACCGGATTCACCGTTTTGACGTTGAATCCCCGGGACCGGCTCCGGCCAGTCCCGAGCGTCCAGGCTTGTCCTGGACCGAGGGCCTCGGGAACTCATACTTCCCGAGGCCCTCACCTTTTCCGCCGCGTTACCTGGTGGCCATGAGGCTCACTTAGCCTGACCGGGTGCAGCGGTGGATCGAACTCGAAGGCGTCGTCAATATGCGGGACCTGGGCGGCCTGCCGACCCGCGACGGGCGGATGGTCCAGCCGCGCCGGCTTATTCGCTCGGACAACCTGCAGGATCTTTCCCCCGTGGATGTGCAGCACCTGACCGAGGAACTCGGCGTCAGCGACATCGTGGACCTCCGTTCCCACCGCGAACTCCATGTCACCGGCGATGGCCCGCTGCGCAGCCTGCCGCTGCGCCACCATCACCACAGCTTCTTCCCCGACCCGGCACCGCCGGCCGAGGCGGGATCCGAGCCGGGCGGACCGGCCTTTCTGACTCCCGCGGCGGCGCGGGAACGGCCGGTGATGACCCCCGACTACTGGAGCCAGCACTACCGGGGCTATCTCACCCAGCGGCCGGACTCGGTGCTCGCGGCACTCTCGGTGGTGGCCCAGGCCGAGGGCGCGACCATCGTCCACTGTGCGGCCGGTAAGGATCGCACCGGGACCATCGTCGGTCTGGCGCTGGATGCTGCCGGGGTGCCCCGGGAGGAGATCATCGCCGACTATGTGCTGACCGCCGAGCGCATCGACCGGATCGTCGGCCGGCTCGCCGACCGTGAGCCCTACCGGCACAGCCTCGCCGGCCGGCCGTTGGCTGAGCAAACTCCTCGGCCGGAGGCCATGGCGGCGCTGCTGGAGATGGTCGAGCGCGAATTCGGCGGGGCTGCCGGATGGTTGCGGGCGGCCGGCTGGACCGAGGCCGAGGTTGCAGCCCTGCGGGCCAAGCTGCTCGACCCGGCCTGGCGACCGGCGAATTCGGGTGCGCCGCTCAGCCGATGATGCCGTGCCGGCGGTTCCAGTTCTGCGCGCTGGTGTAGGCGTCGACCATGCCGTAGATCCATAGGGCGAGCATCAGCGGTATCCCGATATAGAACAGGGCGAACGGGATGCAGATCACGTAGCCCACCAGGATGAGCACCCCCTTGCCGACCTCGCCGTTGATCATCGACCCCAGCCCGGGGATGAAGAACGACGCCAGCAGCGCCAGGCCCGCACTCTTCGGCGCCACATATCCCGGCCCGTATGCCGAGGGCGCGCCATATGGCGTGGGTGCGGCATACGGGGTCGGCGCGGCATACGGCGACGGGGCTGGCGCAGAGTATGCCGCCGGTGTGGGCGGGACGTAGGCAGACGCACCCAAGGGGGCGCCCGGGCCCGGTTGGGCATCCTGGGGACCCGACGTCGCCGGCGGGGCATGGTGCACGTGCCCGGTCCAGCGCATCCCGTCCCAATACTGTTGGGAACCATCGGGCTGGGGGTACCAGCCGGCCGGAGCTGCACTCATACCGGGCACTGTAATCCGGCCCACTGACAGCCCCGGCCCCAATGAGAATGCCGGGCGCGAGCCGGCTACTTCTTGGGCTTGGCGGCGGAGTCGTCGGAGGAGAGCGCGGCGATGAAGGCTTCCTGCGGGACCTCGACGGTGCCGATGTTCTTCATGCGCTTCTTGCCCTCCTTCTGCTTCTCCAGCAGCTTGCGCTTGCGGGTGATGTCACCGCCGTAGCACTTGGCCAGCACGTCCTTGCGGATGGCGCGGATATTTTCGCGGGCGATGATCCGGGCGCCGATGGCGGCCTGGATGGGCACCTCGAATTGCTGGCGCGGGATGAGTTCCTTGAGCTTGGCGGCCATCATCACGCCATACGCATAGGCCTTGTCCTTGTGCACGATCGCGCTGAAGGCGTCGACGGTCTGGCCTTGCAGCAGGATGTCCACCTTGACCAGGTCGGCCACCTGCTCGCCGTCGAGTTCGTAGTCCAAGGAGGCATACCCGCGCGTGCGCGACTTGAGCTG
>CAKZIH010000343.1 GCA_936931335.1 uncultured Nostocoides sp.
ACCGCACCGCGCGGATCGCGCTGCTGCACTACGCCGACGGGGAGAAGCGCTACATCCTCGCCCCCAACCGGCTGCGTCAGGGCGACCCGATCGAGAACGGCCCCGGCGCCGACATCAAGCCCGGCAACAACCTGCCGCTGCGCAATATCCCCACCGGTACCGTCGTGCACGCGGTGGAGCTGCGTCCCGGCGGCGGCGCCAAGATCGCCCGCTCGGCCGGTGTCCGCGTGCAGCTCGTCGCCAAGGACGGCCCGTACGCCCAGCTGCGTATGCCGTCCGGTGAGATCCGCAATGTCGACCTGCGCTGCCGCGCCACGGTCGGCGAGGTGGGCAACGCCGAGCAGAGCAATATCAACTGGGGTAAGGCCGGCCGTATGCGGTGGAAGGGCAAGCGCCCGACCGTCCGTGGTGTCGCGATGAACCCGGTCGACCACCCGCACGGTGGTGGCGAGGGCAAGACCTCTGGTGGCCGTAACCCGGTCAGCCCGTGGGGTCAGCCCGAGGGCCGCACCCGTCGTCCTGGCAAGGCCAGCGATCAGATGATCGTGCGCCGTCGCCGCACCGGCAAGAAGCGCTGATAGGAGCCAATCGACATGCCGCGTAGTTTGAAGAAGGGCCCCTTCATCGACGGCCACCTGCAGAAGAAGGTGGACGCTCAGAACGCTTCGGGTTCCAAGAACGTCATCAAGACCTGGTCGCGCCGGTCCGTCATTTCCCCGGACTTCCTCGGCCACACCTTCGCCGTGCACGACGGCCGCAAGCACGTCCCGGTGTTCGTCACCGAGTCGATGGTCGGCCACAAGCTCGGCGAGTTCGCCCCGACCCGCACCTTCCGTGGTCACGTGAAGGACGACAAGAAGGGTCGTCGTCGATGAGCACGCAGGAGAGCGTCATGGAAGCCAAGGCGGTTGCTCGCCACGTGCGGGTCACCCCGCAGAAGGCCCGCCGCGTGGTCGACCTGATCCGTGGCAAGCAGGCCACCGAGGCCCTCAATGTGCTGCGCTTCGCCCCCCAGGGCGCCAGCGAACCGGTCTTCAAGGTGCTGCAGAGCGCCATCGCCAACGCCCGGGTCAAGGCGGACGCCGAGTCCGCGGCATTCGATGAGCGGGACCTCGTGGTCACCGCCGCCTTTGTCGACGAGGGTCCGACGATGAAGCGGTTCCGTCCGCGCGCCCAGGGCCGCGCCGGCCGCATCAACAAGCGCACGAGCCACATCACTGTGCTCGTCGCCCCCAAGAGCACCGGAAAGGCAGGAACCCGCTGATGGGTCAGAAAGTCAACCCGCACGGCTTCCGACTCGGCATCACGACCGACCACAAGAGCCGCTGGTTCGCCGACTCCACCAAGGAGGGTCAGCGCTACCGCGACTACGTCAAGGAAGATGTGGCGATCCGTCGCCTCATGTCCGAGGGTATGGAGCGCGCCGGCATCTCCCGCGTGGAGATCGAGCGCACCCGTGACCGCGTCC
>CAKZIH010000344.1 GCA_936931335.1 uncultured Nostocoides sp.
GAGCAGCACCGGGCGAGGGGTCGTGGGGTGGGTGGGGCGGGAACGCACATACCCGTGGAAGGCGGCGCTGATCCCATCCAGACCGCGGTCACTGAACGCGGCAAACAGCGGTGGAACGGCATACGTCTGCCCGGGGGCGAGCACGACCTCACCCGAGCCGAGCAGTTCCCCGGCGCCGAGCTGAGCCCGCAGGCCGGGGCTGCGCTCGGCAAAGACCCGCGAGTCGCCACTCCAGCCGAGGTGGATGGCCCACACCTGGCCGTGACGGAAGCCATAGCCCGGCCGTCCGACGCACAGCGCCAGGGGCGCGTCGTGCCCGGTCCGACCGCGCCGGCCTTCCCGCATCCAGGTGCCCATCGGCAGGGCGATCCGCTGGGGAGCGCGCTCGCCGCACCAGCGGCCGGTCAGGTCGAGCACCTCGGTGGCGTCCATCGGCAGCGGCAGGGCGGTTTCCGCCGCGTCCACGCGGTAATCGTCAGCGCCGGTGTTGGTGATCTCGGTGGTGATCTCAAGCAGCCCGTCGGGATGGAGGACATAGTTCGTCGCTACTGCCAGACCGGCATCGGCGTCGCGCGCGCTCACTCGCAGGGGGCCCTCGTCCGAGCTCACCTCGGCGTGCTCGAACTGCGGCGCGAAACGCAGGCCATCGACCCCCGAACCGGACAGGGCGGGACGCAGCCGCCAGCCGTCGACCCCCATGGGCAGCAGGCGGCGCGGCATCGGCTGGTCGGGCGAGGAGTGTGGGACCACCGGCCGGGTGGCGAGCCGCAGTTCGCTCTCGGTGATCGTCTCCGGCAGCCGGGCACCCCAGTGCAATACCAAGGGCAATCGCCCGTCCTCCTCGCTCACGGCGACGAAGGAAACGGACTCGGTACGCAGATGGATCAGCGGCACGGGGACAACCTAGCGAGGAGCGCCGACAACCCTCGTCGACCGCCAATTCCGACGCGCCACACCGACGCTTCCGAGGTCGATCAGGTGCCGATTCAGGGACGTGGGCGACCGTCCTCCAGGTATGCCGGGCGGCCCGGGTCGAGTGCGGCGCGGACCAGGCGGGCGGCATACGGGGCGGCGCAGGCGTCCAGATCCGCCGGCGCCACCCAGTGGACGGCCGCGATCTCGCGCGGTTCGAGGACGAAGCTCGCCGCCCGATCGGCCGGCAGGACCCCAAGGTCGAAGAGGAAAATCACCGCGTCATCCCAGCCGCGGTATGGCGGCAGCCACGAGGTAGTGAGCAGGTCACCGACCGGCAGTTCGAGACCGAGTTCCTCGCGCAGTTCGCGGGCCACGCAGGTCGCCGGCGACTCGAAACCGTCGACAACTCCGCCGGGCAGATCCCAGTCCTTTTTGTAGGTGAGTTCGGCCAGCAGCACCTCGCCGCGCTCGTTGCGCAGTACCCCTTGGGCGATGACCCGCTTGGTGGGCAGCCGCGCGTTGAGCGTGGCGATGAACGCGCGACGAGCGGCCTCGTCGACCTCGCGCTCAGCCATCGCCGCGTTGCCCGCCGTAGGTCGCGATCAGTGCCGCGACGACCGCGGCCGCATTGTCCCTGGCCACCTCGGCAGGGACGGGCGGGAGGATGTCGTCCCAGAGGGCGTTGAAGGTTCCCCGCATCTGCGGCATTCGCGCGGGCCGGGCCAGGAACCAAATATGGGCGTGCGCACCGCCGTCACCCCAGCGGGCCATGTGTGCGCGGCCGACGCTGGGCAGCGCTTCCATGGCCCCGGTCAGCAACACGGTGAGAATGCCGAGTTCGGCGGCGCGCTCCCGGGGCAGCTCGTTGAGGTCGTGATGGGCATTGGGCTGCAGCATGAGGACCAGGGGGGAGCCCGAGGGCGGAGCCAGTTTGAGACGCCAATGCTGGTCTCGCCAGACGGTCGGCCACTGATCGTCCGCCGGCGGGGATGCGGCACACCAGCAGTCGGCGGGATCCTCACCGAACCTCGCCTCGATATCCTGTAGCTGCGCGACCGCCTTGGCCGTCAGTTCTCCGTCGAAGGGGAATGCCTCCCACGCGGTGAATCCTTCGGGATCCAGCGGGAGTCGCCCGCCCGCGGCCTCCTGTGCCGCCAGTACGCGCGCATGGAATTCCTCGATCGACTCGGGCATACCCCGAGGCTAACCGGGCGGTGCCCGAGCCTCGTGGACGCCGGGCGAACGGGCTGGTCAGCAGGGCTGTCAGTGGCCGCTGGCAGGCTGCCCGGTATGGACGGATGGTGGTGGGGGCTCGCGGGCCTGATCGTCGGCGCGCTGCTGGCCGGCGCGCTCGTTTGGGCCCGGTATGCCGGTCGCGCCGCCGCGATCGGCACCGAGCGGGATCTCTTGCGCGAGCGGGTGATCGATCTGGAAGCGGCGGTGAGCGAGGATGCCCAGACCGCTGCCGTCCTGGCACCGCTACGCGACGCCCTGGGGCGGGTGGAGCGGCAGGTGGGGGTGCTGGAACGCGACCGCGTCGAGCAGTTCGGCTCGCTGCGGGCGGTGCTGGCACGGGTCGAGGGGGAGACTCACGATCTGGGCAGGGCCACGGCCTCGCTGGCGGGTTCGCTGCGTTCTTCGACCGTCCGCGGGGCCTGGGGTGAGGTCCAGTTGCGACGCGTGCTGGAGGTATCCGGACTGCTGTCCCGCTGCGATCTCGACGAGCAAGTAGGCGCGGTGTCGCGGCACGGACAGACCGTGCGCCCGGATGTCGTGGTCCGCCTGCCCGGGGAGAAGGTGCTGATCATCGATGCCAAAGCGCCGATGGATGCCTTCCTGGACGCCCAGGCCGACGACATTGACGAGGCCGAACGCACCGACTTGCTGCGCAAGCATGCGACCCGCCTGCAACGCCATGTCGATGCGCTGGCGGCCAAGGACTATTGGTCGGCCTTCACCGCCAGCCCCGAGTTCGTCGTCTGCTTCGTGCCCAGCGACGCGATGCTCGCCGCAGCCTTGGCCGCCCGCCCGGGCCTGCATGAGCACGCGCTGGGCCGCAAGGTCGCCCTGGTCGGGCCGGCTTCGCTGCTGGCCCTGCTGCGCACGGTGGCCTTCACCTGGCAGCAGGAAACCGTGGCGGCGAGCGCCGGCGAACTCCTGGAGCTCGGTGCGGAGTTGTACCGGCGCTTGGCGACCCTGGGCGCCCATACCGCCAAGCTGGGCCGCAGCTTGACCAGTTCGGTGGAGTCCTACAACGCCATGGTCGGAGCGTTGGAGTCGCGGGTATTTGTCACCGCCCGCCGTATGCGGTCCCTCGGCCTGGTCACCGACCCGCTCGAGCCCGCGCCCGCGGTGACGACCGGCCCGCGGCCGTTGACCGCACAAGAGCTGATCGACGCCGTGACCGCGCCGGAGGCCCGGCCGGAACTGGTGGACGAATGGCCCGAGGCGGGCACCCGGCATACCCGGGAAGCGGGGTGATCGGCGCAGAACCGTAACCAACTCAACGAGCGAAAGCGGTCGGCAAAGGATCAATCGCCGCGGCGCCGCTGCGCTCAGTGCAGCGCGGCAGTAGCCAGCGAGCTGGCGTCGTGGGTCATCTTGTCCGACATGCCCGCGGCCTTCAGATCCCGGCGGATCTCCGTGGGCAGGGCAAAGGTCAGGGATTCCTGGGCCGCCACGACCGGGTGGACATCGGCATACCCGCGTTCGGCGAGGTAGTCGAGCACCTCGCGCACCAGGATCTCGGGCACCGAGGCACCCGAGGTGACGCCCACGGTCTGGACCCCCTCGAGCCAGGTCTCGTCGATCTCCTGTGCGTAGTCGACGAGATGTCCCGCGCGCGCTCCGTGCTCCAGCGCCACCTCGACAAGGCGCACCGAGTTGGAGGAGTTGCGCGAGCCCACCACGATCATCAGATCGGTGTCCGCAGCCATCTGCTTGACCGCCAACTGACGGTTCTGAGTGGCGTAGCAGATGTCGTCGCTCGGGGGATCCTGCAGCGACGGGAACCGCTCCCGCAGGCGGCGCACGGTTTCCATCGTCTCGTCCACCGACAGCGTGGTCTGCGAGAGCCAGACCACCTTCTCTGGGTCGCGGACCTTGACATTGGCCACGTCGTCCGGCCCGTCCACCAGCGTGATGTGCTCGGGTGCCTCCCCGGCCGTCCCGATGACCTCCTCGTGGCCTTCGTGGCCGATGAGAAGGATGTCGAAATCAGCGTCCGCGAAGCGGACCGCCTCGCGGTGCACCTTGGTCACCAGCGGGCAGGTCGCATCGATGGTCTTGAGACTCAGCGAGCGCGCTTCCTCGTGCACCACCGGGGCAACCCCGTGGGCGGAGAAGACCACCGTTGCCCCTTCGGGGACCTGCTCGGTTTCGTCGACGAAGATCGCCCCGCGGCTCTCCAGGGTCGCCACGACGTGCTTGTTGTGGACGATCTGCTTGCGCACATAGACCGGCGGGCCATAGAGCTCCAGGGCCTTTTCCACGGTCACCACGGCCCGGTCCACGCCGGCGCAATACCCTCG
>CAKZIH010000345.1 GCA_936931335.1 uncultured Nostocoides sp.
ATCCCGGCCGGGACCGACCCGGACGTCTTCGTGGTCTTCGAGTCGGGTCTGGCCAAGCGGTCCAAGGCCTCGGAGTGGACCCGCAAGGGCCGGGGCATCCTCGGGGTGGCCGTGGCCAAGTTCAGCGAGCGCGGCGGCGACATCGTCGGCGCGCTCACCGTGGGGCCCGAGGACGAGGTGCTCGTGGTGATGGAACGCGGCAATATCGTGCGCTCGCGGGTCGCCGAGGTGCGCCTGACCGGGCGCAACACCATGGGCGTCAGCTTCGCCACGCCGCGCGCGGGAGACTCGATCGTCGCGGTAGCCCGCAATAGCGAGCGGGTGGTCGACGAGGACGAGGCCACCGGCCCGGCCGAGGGCGAGACACCGCATACGGACGGGGCGCGGGAGCCCAGTGAGGCGAGTGATGTGCCCGAGCCGAGCGAGCCGGACGACGCCAGCGCAAGCGACGGGGTACCGTCGGGGGACGCCGATGCCGAGCCCACGGCTGAGGACGAGACCGGAGGTCGGGAGTGAGTACCAGCAGTGCCTCGCGCGCGAAGGCGACGCCAGCCGCGAAGCAGACCACTAAGGCGGCGCCAGCACCCGCGGCCGCTCCGGTAGCCACGCGCCCGACCCGGCGCGTGCGGCTCACCATCTCCCGCGTCGACCCCTGGTCGGTGATGAAGGTGTCCTTCCTGGTCGCCGTCGGCCTGGGCATCGCGACGGTCATCATGATCGCCGTGCTGTGGATGCTGCTGTCCGGTATGGGCGTGTTCGACCAGATCAACAGCATGATCCAGAAGATCATCGGCGAGGCCGACGCGAAGTTCGACGTCATGGATTATGTCGGCTTCGGCCGCGTGGTGTCACTGTCGATCGTGCTCGGGGTGGTCAATGTCCTGCTGCTGACCGCGCTGTCCACCCTGGGCGCCTTCCTCTACAACATCTGCGCCTCCCTGGTGGGTGGCGCGCAGCTGACCCTGACCGACGACTGACCCCGGCCTGCGACTGACTCTGACCGACGACTGAGATCGGCGTTTCCTGTTGCCTCACGTCAAGATGCCCGCTTGGGGTGAGTCGTTGACTCGTTCTG
>CAKZIH010000346.1 GCA_936931335.1 uncultured Nostocoides sp.
GCGCCCGCGGCGGCCGGCGGCTGGGCCGCGGTGAGATCCATGCCCAGGGCGTCGCGCAGATCGCGCTCCCGGGTGTTCATCGCCCGCTGCACAGTGGCCACGCGGGAGCCGGAGGCGCCCGTGAGGGCGGAGCGCACGCCATACGTCAGCGAGGCGACCTTGACCAGCGGGCGGCCGAGGGTGGCGGCGACCAGCCCGGTCAGCGCATTCGCATTGGTGGCCATCGCCCCGACATTGCTGGTGATCGCGTCCACCCGGGCGAGCTGGTCATTGGTGCGCGCGACCGTGTCGGTGAGCTGGACCAGCGTCGGCTGGAGGTTCTCGGTGGTGGTGTGCAGGGACGCCTGGGTCTCCTCGAGGATCTTGCCCGCTTTGCCGATCAGCGACCCGAGCCGGAAGACCAGATAGGCGACGGAGAGGGCGAGCACGCACAAGGCGAGATCGCCCAGGGATACCTCCGAGAACATGCTCGGAGCCTATCCCTGGGCGATCGCGGTGGCTCAGTAGGCGCCGGTGATGAAGATCCGCATCGAGTCGACGTTGTGGTAGAGCCAGTCGGAGTCGTTGACGGTGACCCGGATGCAGCCGTGCGATGCCGGATAGGTCGGCACCGAGGTGGAGCCGTGGACATAGATGGCCCCGACCACCTGACGCGGGTTGTACATATTCCCGTAGTTGCTCACATAGGCGAACTCACCGGTGGTCTGCGTCCGGCAGGACTCCGGGTAGAGGGTGGAGCACCACCAGCCCTTGGTCGTGTTGCTCACCGTGTAATAGCCACCGGGGGTCGAGTGCCCGGGGACGCCGGTGGAGACCGCGAGCACCCGCTGCCAACGCCGGCCCTTGGCGTAGAACATGGTCTGGCAGGTCTGGCTCACGTGCAGGTATGTCGTGGACCCCTGGAAGCTGGAGGCCGGGATGTCGGTGATCGAGCGGTACTTCGCGCCGTACTCCTTGATCTTGGCGTAGGTCGCGCTGTCCAGGCCGCCGCGGGTGGTCGGCATGCTCGCCATCCGGCGGAAGGCGCACAGGCCGCGCACCGTCATCGGGCCGGACAGCCCGTCCGCTGGGCCGACCGGCACGCCCCAGCGAGCCAGGATCGTCTGCGCCTCCTTGACCTTGGCGTCGACGGCCTGCGCACGGGCCCCGGGGACCGGGTCCGCATGCGCCGGGATCGCCGTGCCGAGCAGTGCGGCGGTGGTTGCGACGAGGGCCAAAGAGCGCTTCATGATCGTGCCTTTCGGGTTATGAGCGCTCCCCCTGCGAGCGCTTCTGACCCGTAGACGCCGCGGGTTGCCCTCCGGTTGGCGGGGAAAAGTAACGAATCGGTCGCGGCGACAACCGGTCGGCGAGCGGGTCTGGCGCCGGGCAATCCCAAGCCCCGACTTTCACAGCAGGCGCATAGGGACGCCATGGGTGGGTGACGGCTGCGGCCGATGAACTCCTGAGCATTCCGCACCAAACCCAAGGAGTGCCCCCATGAATCCGATCCTGATCGGCGCCGACCTGGTCGCCATCGCCCTGCTCGTCTTCGTCCTCTTTGTCCCCCGACATGGCCGGCGCGATCTAATCGTCGCCTACCTCGGGGTGAATGTCGGGGTGCTCGCGGTGTCCGCGGCGCTCTCCTCGGTGGGCGCCGGCGTCGGGGTCGGCGAAGGCGGCGATGACGGAGCCGCGCGGTCGGCGCCGAGGGCGAGCGGCTGCTGGAGGTAGCTCGAGGCGAAGGTGTTGTCGACGACGAGCAGCGCTCCGCGCTCGTGCGCGACGGCGGCGATGGCCGTGATGTCGGCGATGCCGAGGAGCGGGTTGGTGGGCGTCTCGACCCAGACGAGC
>CAKZIH010000347.1 GCA_936931335.1 uncultured Nostocoides sp.
GCCGACCTCAACGGCGCGTTCTTCGAGGCCGCCTCGGGAGGGCGCAAGTGGCGCCAGGCGCCGACCGCGCTGCTCAGTGAGCTCGCCGCCACCGGTGCGCCGCAGGCGCCCGCGTATGCCGACCAGTTGGCCCAGATCGCTGCGGCCGCCTGCCTGCTCGGCGAACCCACGCCGCGGGTGGCCGGGAATGCCGCGGTCGCCAGCGCCGCCCAAGTCGCGGCGCTCCCGTATGCCGCCCGCCCGACCCCGGGTGCGCCGCCGGCGAGTCCGGCGGGTGCGGCCGACGCACCTACGGTGCCGGCGATTCCCGGTGGACTGGGTGCGCTGCCGGGTCTGCCGGCCGGGCCGAGTTCCTATCTGCACCGTGACGCGCCGATGCCCAGCGAGCCGATCCCCACTGAGCCGATTCCCTCCGAGCCCATCCCCACCGAGCCGGTGCTGGGCGTGGGTGATCCGAGCCGGATCAGCAATCTGACCGAGTTGATGTTGGAGAACCAGCGGCGAGTGCAGGAGCAGTTGGCCGCGATCTCTCGGTTGCGCGGAGAGCCGATGCTGCCCACCGGCCCGTCTCCCGCTGGCCCGTCTCCCGGCGGCCCGGACCCGGCCGGCCCCACGGCCCCGGGTGCACTGCCGCCCGGTGCCGCGCCGACCGGCGATCCCACGAGCCAAGGCGGCGCGCCCGCCGGCGGGGCGGGCAACGGCATACCGGGCGATCCGGCGACGGCGTCGCAGGATGCGGCGCAGCCGGCCACGGACACCGAAGCCGCGGGCGAGCAGGTCCCGGAGAAGAGCCTGGAAGAGTTGCTCGATGAACTCGACGCCCTGGTCGGGCTGGACCGGGTCAAGCGGGAAATCCATCAGCAGGTCGCCATCCTCAAGGTCGAGAAGCGGCGCGCCGAGGCGGGGCTGAAGACCGCGACCATCACCCGCCACTTGGTGTTCGTCGGCAACCCGGGCACCGGCAAGACGACCGTCGCCCGGATGGTGGCCGGGGTCTACCGGGCGCTGGGGTTGCTGAGCAAGGGACATCTGGTCGAGGTGGACCGCTCCGAACTGGTGGCCGGTTACCTGGGGCAGACCGCGATCAAGACCAGTGAGGTCGTGGCCAAGGCCCTCGGTGGGGTTCTCTTCATCGACGAGGCCTACGGCCTCAACGGCGACCAATACGGCCTGGAGGCCGTTAATACCCTGGTCAAGGAGATGGAGGACAACCGCGGTGACCTGGTCGTCATCGTGGCCGGCTATCCGACTCCGATGATGGAGTTCATCGCGCAGAACCCGGGCCTGGCCAGCCGGTTCAAGACCATCATCGAGTTCGCCGACTACACCGACGCGGAACTCATGTCGATCATGACCGGACTCGCGACGGCCGCGGACTACGAGATCACTCCCGAGGCCGAGGAGAAGGTCCGCGAGATCCTCGCCGGCACCGAACGCAATTTCACCTTCGGCAATGGGCGCTTCGTGCGCAATCTGCTCGAGGGCGCGATCGGTCACCACGCCTGGCGGCTGCGCGATGCGGACGAGGTGAGCACCGATGATCTGCGTCGGTTGCTGCCCGCGGACTTCGAGGACCCGGATGCGCCGGCGGAGAGCGCCGAGGCCGATCCGGCTGCGGCCGTCGACGTGGTCGACATCGCCCCCGCCGACCTCCCGCCCATCGATGTCCCGAGCGACGAAGCGCCCGTCGACGAACCGCCTGCCGACCAACCACCTGTCGACCAGGCGACCGCCGAGGCGGCGCCGGCCGATAAGGGGCCGGGAGAGACGACACTCGCCGATGACGCCACGGACCCGGATGCCGGGTCCCCCAAGCCTGGAGAGGCCGTATGACGCAGATCGCCACCGCCGTCCCGGTACCGGCCACGGCCGTGGCCGCGGTCCCGACGCGCCGACGCTCGCTGGGCACGGACTTCTTCAGCGGCACTCCCGGCCGAATGCGCATCCTGGCCGCGCTCGCCGCCGCGGTCGCCCTCGCCTTCGGCGTGGTCGGGCTGCTCGGGTTGCGTGCGGTCGAGGACTCGATCGACCGGGCCAGCGCCAATATCGAACAGGTCGCCCGGGTCCAAGCGGTATATGTCGACCTGCTCAAGGCCGACGCCGCGGTCACCAACGGCTTCCTTGTCGGGGGCCTGGAGAGCGCCGAGGTGCGCTCTACCTATGACGACGCCATGGGCCGGGTCGCGGCGAGCGTGGCCCAGGGCGCGCAGGCGCAGCCGGCCGACGGCCCGGCCTTCGCCGCCCTCAACCAGCGGATCCAGGAGTATGCCGGGGATGTCGACCGGGCCCGCGTCTATAACCGACAGGGGCTGCCGGTGGGTGCGGCATACCTGAAGCAAGCCGGCGACTCGATGCGCGCACAGGCGCTCCCGATCGTGCAGAACCTGGTGTCCGCCAACGAAAAGCGCGCCGACAACGAGTTCCGGGTGACCGGCCTGGCGGGTCTGGTCATCGGTATGGGGGCTCTCACCCTCATCACCCTGCTCGCCATCGCGGCCTGGCTGGCCCGGCGCACGCACCGCTGGGTGAACGTCCCGCTGGCTCTGGCCATCGCGCTGGTCACCTCCGGGCTTGGGTTGGCCATCAACCACGTCGTGCAGGTGTCCGCGACTATGACCAAGGCCCGCTCCGGTGACTTCGACGCCGCCATGTTGCTCGCCGACGCCCGGGCAGCGGCCTTCGACGCCAAGGCCAATGAGAGCTTGTCGCTGATCGCCCGCGGCAATGGCGCGGCCAACGAGGCGGCGTTCCAAGAGGCCCGCGGGGTTGCCGCGGAGAAGCTCCAAGCGCTGGTCAAGGCCGACCCCACCACGTCGGGGCTGCGCACGCTCTTCGGGGACTATGTCGTGCAGCATCTGGCGATCAGCAAGGCCGACGAGTCCGGCAAGTGGAATGACGCAGTCGCCCTGGCCACCGCAACCAAGGACGGTTCGGCCAATGAACGCTTCGCCGCTTTCGACGAGGCCTCCGCAAAGGCGCTCGATCGTCAGGTCAGCGGCGTGGTGAAGACCTTCGACCAGACCGGCCGCTCGACCTTGCCGTGGATTGTGGGCGGCCTGGGCGTGCTCGCCTCCTTCTCGGCGGCGCGCTCGATGTCCAAGCGGATCGAGGAGTACCGATGAAGCCTCTCGTCACCGGGATCGCCACCGCCCTGGCCGTGGCCGGGCTGGCCGGGTGCAGCGGCGGGCAATATGCCGACACCCCCCTCCCCTCGACGGCCTCGTCCAGCAGTTCGTCGTCGGCTCCGTCGAGCAGCAGCACCGCCGCGGCCTGTCAGGACGCGACGACCAGCTATGACCCCCTCCCCGGGGTGCCCAGCCTGTCCGGCACCGATGACAAGGCGATGCAGACCATCCGCGAGCGGGGCTATCTCATCGCCGGGGTGTCCTCGGACAGTTACCTGCTCGGGGCCAACAATCCGCTCACCGGGCAGATCGAGGGCTTCGACATCGACATCGCCAAAGCGATCGCCAAGGCGATCTTCGGCGACGAGGACAAGCTGCGCCTGGTGGTGATCACGGCGAGTGACCGCATACCGGCTCTGGAAGAGGGTCGGGTGGACATCGTCACCCGCAATATGACGATGACCTGCGAGCGGTGGAAGCAGATCGCCTTCTCCAGCGAGTACTACCACGCCGGGCAAAAGGTGCTGGTGACCCGCGACTCCACGGCGCGCACCCTGGCCGATCTCAAGGGCCAGCGGGTCTGCGCGCCTACCGGCACCACCAGCCTTGCCAAGTTGCAGCAGGTCTCCGGCGTCAAGGCGGTCACCGCGGCCAACCACACCGGCTGTCTGATCCTCTTCCAGCAGGGCCAGGCCGACGCAATCACCGGCGACGACACGGTGCTCGCCGGTCTCGCCGCCCAGGATCCGTATGCCAAGGTCACCGATGCCGAGGCGATCACCGATGAGCCCTATGGCATCGGGGTGGCCAAGGAGAACGTCTACCTGGTGCGCTATATCAACTCCGTCCTCGCGGATCTGCGCTCCTCCGGGGAGTGGAAAGAGATCTACGACCGCTGGCTCGCCGCCCGATTGGGCAAGGCGCCGCGACCCCCGGCCCCGGTCTATGGGCGCTGATCGGCGCCAATGAGCCTCGACCTCGGTATGAGCGGGCAACCCGGGAGCACTCCGCGTGCGCCCGGGCGCCTCGGCGTGCCCGTCACCGCCGCCGAGGCGCTGCGCTATCTGACCGACCTCGGCCTGTGGATCGACGAGCGCCGCAAGCAACTCGACGCCATCGATCAGGCGGCGCTCAATGCGCCCGATCAGACCGATCGGGCGGCGCTCACCCACGATCTGACCGTCTCCATGGCGCTGTGGAAGGCGATCGCCGACCGCTATGAACTGCTGCGGGTCACCTTCGACTCCGGCCGGGTCGGGCCCACCCAGGCCGAGCAGTTGTCCACCCTGATCTGGGGGCGTCTCGATGTAGCCCCGGGCCAGGCCGGGGAGGCGGCGCGCTCCCGGCGTCCGGATGCCGCCGAGGGCAATCTCGCGGTCTCGCTGCCCGAGGCGTGCCGGCTCAGCGATGCGATGACCTCGTCGCTGCGAGCCCGGCTGGCGCTGGAGCCGACGGGGCTCGACGTCAGCTTGCGGGTCAAGGCCATCCGCGAAGGCATCGAGCGGATCCGTGACCAGGTCACCCAAATGCCGCTCGGCGCCGGCCGGGACGCCACCGCCGGTGCGCTCGTCGGTCTGGAGCAGCGGCTCTTCGATGTCACCGAGCGCGCCAAGCGGGGGGCGGATGTGGGGGGCTATCTCGGCCCCCTGGAGATCGACACCGCCGCTCGGGAACGCGACCTCATCGTCGCTGCGTCCCGGCGCCACGAAATGGAGCAGGACGCGGCCCGCGCCCGGGAATTGCTCGCCGAACTCGCGGCCCGCGGGGACGCCATTCGAGCCCTGCAGGCGCAATGTCTGGCCGCGGTCACCCCGGCTCCCAAACTCGGCGTCCCCGATGTGCGGGCACTCGGCGCGGTCCCGGACGATCCGGACGCCGTGGACGCCCTCTTGGCGCGCCTGGCCCTGGTGTCCCGGGCGCTGGATCAGGCCCACGAAACCTTTGCCCGGGCCCTCGGCGAGCGCGAGGAGTTGCTCGGTCTGCTCGGCGCGCTGGACGCCCAGGCCGGCGCCGCGACCACGTTGACCGATGACGAACGCGACGATTTGCGCACCCTGCGCATGCTTCTGGAGCACACCCTGTCTGCCACCCCCGTGCCGCTCACCCGAGCGCGCGCGCTGATGGCCGCCTATTCGGGCTATGTCCGCACCGTCACTACCAATGGGAGAGCCACGCCATGAGTGACCCCACCCCCTGCCGTCAGCCGGGCTGTGCCGGGACCGTCGTCGACGGGTACTGCGACCAATGCGGTATGCCGGGTGATCCCACCCCCGCCCCCGCCTCCGACCCCGCGGCTGGCGCGCCGGTGTCGGGTGCGGCCGGTGCGGCGTGCCAGGAGCCGGGTTGCCCCGGCACCTATACCGACGGGTACTGCGATGTATGCGGTTCGCCCGCCCCCGAGGGCGTGATCTCGGCGACCGCCACGGGCGTCCCGGGCGCCGCGGCGAGCACAGTTGGCGGGGGCCAGGCCGCCCCGAGCGCGGACCCCACCGCCGCGACCTATGCCCCACCGGTGCCCCCGGTGCCCCCGGTGCCCAGCTCGGCCGGCCCCCGGCCCGGGGCGGCGGTGGGCACGCCGTGTCGGCAGTCCGGGTGCTCCGGAACGATCGTCGACGGCTACTGCGATCTGTGCGGTTCCCCGGCGATGCCGCAGCCGACCGGCACGGAATCCCCCATGGGTGCGGCGGCCTCGTCGGTCTCGCGAGTGTCCTCGCGCCTCGAGGCCACCGAGCTGGGTTCGGCCCGCGCCCGGGCCGGCAACACCATCTCCACCCGCCGCATCTCCGGCCATTCCACCCGGATGCGGGCCGCCCGCATCGGGGCCGGGTTGACCAGCGTCCCGCCGGTCCCGGAGATCGACGCGTCCAAGGCCGTGCTCAAGAACCCGGTCGTCCCTGAGGACAAGCGCTTCTGTCCCAAGTGTGGCGAGCCGGTCGGGCGCGGGCGCGATGATCAGCCCGGGCGCACCACCGGCTTTTGCGCCAACTGCCGCACCCCCTTCGACTTCGCCCCCAAGTTGCAGCCGGGTGATCTGGTGGCCGGCCAGTATGAGGTCGCCGGTTGCCTCGCGCACGGCGGTCTGGGCTGGATCTATCTGGCCCGGGACCGCAATGTCTCCGACCGCTGGGTCGTGCTCAAGGGCCTGCTCAACTCCGGGGACCCGGATGCCCTCGCCGCGGCCCTGGCCGAGCAGCGCTTCCTGGCCCAGGTCAGCCACCCCAACATCGTGGAGATCTACAACTTCGTCTCCCACGAGGGCTCCGGCTACATCGTCATGGAGTACATCGGCGGGACTTCGCTGAAGTCGCTGCTCAAACAGCGCATGCGCGCGGCCGGCCACTATGACGCGCTGCCGGTGGACCAGGCACTGGCATATGTCATCGAGATCCTGCCGGCCTTCCAATATCTGCACGATCTGGGCCTGGTCTATTGCGACTTCAAGCCGGACAACATCATTCAGGTTGGCGACGAGGTGCGCCTCATCGATCTCGGTGGGGTGCGCCGCATCGACGACGAGGAATCGGCGATCTTCGGGACCGTCGGCTATCAGGCGCCCGAGGTCGCCGAGCAGGGCTGCACCGTGGCCTCCGATATCTACACGATCGGGCGCAGCCTGGTGGTGCTGACCATGGAGTTCCGCGGCTACCAGAGCAAGTATGTCGCCTCGCTGCCCCCGGTGGAGGAAGTGCCGGTCTTCCAGAAGTACGACAGCTTCTACCGGCTGCTGCTCAAGGCATGCGCGCCCTCGCCCGACGACCGCTTCGTCTCGGCCGACGAGCTGCGGGTGCAGATGCTCGGCGTACTGCGCGAGGTCGTCGGTCAGGACCGTCCCGCCGGCGCCGCGCAGAACTCGGCCGCCTCGCTGCTCTTCAACCCGCCGCCGGCGGGGGATGCCGCGATGACCTATGCGGACCTGCCCACCCTCAAGACCGACAGCTCCGATCCGCAGGCCGGCTGGTTGGCGACCATCGAGGGCCTGCCCGCGCCCGAGCGCCTGCGGGCGCTGGCCTCCCCGCCCGGCGTCTCCATCGAGGTGCACCTGGCCGCCGCCCGCGCCGCGATTGAGATCCAGCAGTGGGATGTGCTCGACAGCGTCGTCCAGCGGATGCTCATTGAGGATCCGTGGGAATGGCGGGCGGTATGGATGTCCGGCCTGGGTGCGCTGGCGCGCAATGAGCCCGCCGCCGCGCGCAAGGCCTTCAACGCCGTCTACGGCCAGGTGCCGGGTGAGCTCGGGCCCAAGCTGGCGCTGGCGCTGGCGTGCGAACTGAGCAACAGTCGGGACATCGCCGAAGAGATGTACACGATCTGCGCCCGCAGTGATGCCGCCTATGTGCCGCAGGCGGCGTTCGGGCTGGCCCGGCTGCGGCTGGCACGCGGGGATCTGGAGGGCGTGCAGGAAGGCCTCACCCTGGTCCCACCCAACTCCAGTGCCTATCCGCTGGCCCGCCAGCACTGGGCCGAGGCGCTGATCAGCGGCCCGCGCACCATCGATGACATCGGGCATTCGCTGGACACCGTGGAGACCGCCGGCTTCCCGCGCCGCCGCCGGGCCGAACTCACCGTGGAGGCCTATCGCAAGGGTCTGGAACTCATCGGCACCTCCGGACCGAAACCCGGCATCAAGATCGGGGGCCAGCCGGCGACCGAAGACGGGATGAAGTCCGGCCTGGAAGCCGCCCTACGCACCTTGGCCAGTACCACCGACAACCATCTGGAGCGCGTCCGCCTTGTCGACGAGGCCAACGCGATCCGTCCCTGGAGCCTGGTATGACGATCACCGCCCCCACCAGTTGCCCCGCCTGCGGCGAGGTCATCGACGCCGGCGCGCAGTTCTGCGAGGCCTGCGGCACACCCTTGACACCCGCGGCCGCCACCGGGG